>CAMTNN010000025.1 GCA_947073895.1 uncultured cyanobacterium | reverse complement strand
GGCGGAGGTGTATGGAAAAAATTCAAAACAGAACTGGATTCAATATTAAACCAATATGACAAATCAAAAGTTGTTCTTACAGGTTACATTGAAGAACAAGATTTGAGACACTATTTTTCAAATGCACTGTGTTTTATTTACCCATCCTTATACGAAGGTTTTGGTCTGCCAGTGCTGGAAGCTATGCAATGCGGATGTCCGGTAATTACATCAGACACAAGTTCTTTACCAGAAGTTATAGGAGAAGCCGGTATTAAAATAAATCCAACATCAGATGAAGAAATGATTGAAGCTTATGAAAAAATGTACTTTAACGAAGAGTTCAGACATGAATGTTCCAAACTTGGACTTGGCAGAGCTAAAAGATTTAGTTGGAAAAAATGCGCATCAGAACTTCTTGAGTTTATTGAAACAAATAGCATTGCATAATTTAAATATATTTTTCTCAATAAAAATAAGTCCTTCTCTGCATTCAAAAGGTAGATTTTTTAAAATTCTATAACGTAATTTTCGGTATAAATTCATATCTTTATATAAATTTTGCTGAAAATTACTCAGACGGTTCGCATTCTTTGAAATTAACTCTGTCGGATAATCATAAACAGAAGAAATAACCTTACCCCAATTTTTAACCTCACCCTCAATAAACATACCTCGTTTAGGGATTTCTGTTTTTAAGAATGGGAACTTGTACTTTTTAATCATTCTGTCCCATTTTAGAATAGTTGAATTTTGTGTATGAGAATATTTGTTTATATAAGAAGCATGTTTAAAGCCGTTATTATCCAATATGTTGCTTAAGCCCATTTCATATTCAATAATAACTTTATTTTTATCATCTTGAGATTTTATATTTTTCATAAAATCAATAAAGATTTCAGAATTAAAAACTTGTGGTTTAAACAATAAAAAATAGCTCTGAATATGAGGAAACCAATATGAAAAATACCCGTTTTCTCTTTCTTCCAAACCATAACTATTCTTTGTTAATCCCCACCAATCGCATTTTTTCTTTGCCATTTTATTAAAAATATAACTAAGAGAATAAAACGGCCCATAGCAGGAATCATTCGCAAATAACAATTCATCAAATTCAAGATTATTTTCTAAAGCATATAAAAAACCACGTTTGTATGACCCAAAATCATATTCCCCATGTTTTTTTACTATACAATAATCAGCAATACCGTTTAAGCAAGCTGTATCCGTACTATCAGTGTCAGATACAAAAATAATTGTAGAACAGACTTCCTTCAAAGCTTTAAGGTAATAAATAACATACTCGTCAACAATATTATCTCTATCCCAGTGTGCAAAAACGCAAAGTCTTTTCATAGGTCTATATTAACACAAATACTCTTTTTAAATGATACTTAAAATCATCAAATCTTTTAGAATAATATAGAGAGGTTTATATGGTTGTAAGAATTTTATTTTTATTATTGTCATTAATCATACTGGTTAATCTTTGTATAATGGCAGCTTGCTATATTACAGGCGAAAACCTTTATCAAAAATATGGAAAACAAATGCTAATTATTTTCTGCAGTTTTGTTTTTGCTGTTGCAGTTTTATATGTAACATTAGCATTGATTGGTTTAAATTAAGAAAGGGAAGAAATGGACAAAAAATTTTTTGGAATACCAGTTTTGGTATTATGTTTATTAGTGTGTTTTATAGTAATGTGCAATCCGTTTGCAATGGTAGGGCCAGGAGAGAGAGGTATAAAAATTCGCCTTGGACAAGTTCAATCTGAATCATACGGAGAAGGTTTGCACCTTGTATTCCCTTTTATCCAAAAATTTAAAACAATGGATGTTAAGACTCAAAAAAATACCCTTACCACTGCAGTTTATACAAAAGATATCCAACAAGCTAGAATTACTTATGTAATCAACTACAATGTTCAGCCGGATAATGTAAATAAACTATTCCAGGAAGTTGGTATGGATTATCAAAGCAAAATTCTAACTCCGGTTGTTGAAGGTACAATCAAAGATATTATCGGGAAATGGAACGCTCAAGATTTAATCGCAAACAGAGAAAAAGCTACAGGAGATATTTTATTCAAACTTCATGAGTCTTTAGCAGATAACTATATTAATGTAACCGATTTCCAAATGACAGAAATTAATTACTCAGATGTTTTTGAAAAAGCAATCGAAAGCAAAGTAACAGCAGAACAAGAAGCTTTAAAAGCTAAAAATAAAACAGTACAGGTTCAAGAAGAAGCAAAACAAAAAGTTATAGCAGCAGAAGCAGAAGCTCGTTCAATGGCCATCAGAGCACAGGCTTTAAGCCAGAACAAATCACTTGTACAATACGAAGCTGTTCAAAAGTGGGACGGTAAAATGCCTCAATATATGATGGGTAACTCAGTTCCATTCATTAATGTAAGCCCAAGTAAATAGTAGCTTGCAATTAAAACAGATTTGTTTTAACATAGAATAGTTACATAATTGCTATGAAGGTGGTGAAAATATAAAATGGCAGAAGTTAAAGTTGGCGAAAACGAATCAATCGAAAGCGCATTACGCAGATTTAAGAAAAAAATCCAAAAAGCTGGAATCTTATCTGAAGTAAAAAAACGCGAAAGATATGAAAAGCCAAGCGTAAAGAGAAAACGCAAATCAGAAGCAGCTCGCAAACGCAAGGTATAATAAATTTAGAAAAATGTCGATGGCAACATCGGCATTTTTTATATCTGTAAAGATTTGTAACAATTTTATTAAAACTCCTAAAGTTTTACTCAAAAAAGCCGATATATATAAAGAGAAATAGGGAAAACCAAAACAAGGAGTAACACTATGGCAGACAAAATATCAGGTTCACAGATTTTTTTATTTTTAGCCAAGCAAGATGACTGGAAAACTAAAGCTGACTTAAATAATGATAAAGAAATCACAAAAGGTGAAATGAGAGAATACCTTGGCAGCACTGAATTTTCTGAAGCTACCGGTGTTAATATTGCTGATGTTTCAGCTACAGAGTTTAACAAATTTTGGTTAAAGCTTGACTCTATAGCTCAAAATAACCGCATGGGCGCTGATGAGCTTGCAAAAGCAGACATTACAATTGGAAACTATCAAAAATTAGAAGAACTTATCAGTGCAAAAGAAGCTGAAGTTAGCGGAATAATTGACCAGAACCACATTGGTACTTGGAACGGTAAAATGGCAGAATTATTAGTCGGCGTTGTTGATAACTATGATGAAAATTGTGGTCAAACTATAGATGCACTTCTTCAAGAAGCATTACAACCTGCTTTCTGTCGTGCAACTGCTGAAACTTTAGCTGACCAATTCAGATCACCACAAGTTTCACAAAGAATGTACAGCGGACTAAGCGGATTAAATTATGATATCGCTGCTGATAAAGATTTAACAGAAATTATTAACAACTATATTGAACAAAAAATCCTTGCTCCAACAGATAAACCTTGGACTGCAGGAGATATTGAAAAACAAATCAAAGCTGTTATCAGCAGCTACCTTAAAGAAGCAGGTATCACAAATGAAGGTGGTAATATTGATTTAAGCGAATACGGCTATAACAGCGCAAAATTAAATGATGCTCAAAAGGCTAGCTTGACTAAAAAAATCACAGATAGTCTTGCCGGAGACAAAGCAAAATTCGCAGGTTATGAAAAAGAATATGATAGCGCATTATCTAAATTTATTGATAACTGGATTAAAACTTCTGGTACAACAGCGGCTGAAGGCCAATCATTGTACGCAACTATAGCTGCAAAAATCGGCGAAATTGCAAATGAATTTAAACAATCTGCTGACTATAAAAAGCTGGAAGTAACAGTAGAAGTATTCTCAAAATATCGTGATAATGCTAGTGATGAATTCAAACAAGCAATCCGTAATGCATTAGGCGAAGATGCAGAAGGCTTCTTAGAATTTATCAAAGAGAATACGACTTATAATTCAAAACTCCAAACAATAATTGATAGAATCTCTGGCGGAGATGAAACATTATTGAATGCAGATAAATCAGTAAACTGGAGCAAAGTACAAGAAGCGGTAATTAATGCAATAAAATCAATCGTATTGGGAGCAATCGGTGGCACCGGCGAATTGGACGCATTGCAAACAGACTATGAAAACAACAAAAAAGATTTAGAAAAAGCTAAAGAAAAAGCTATAGCGTACTGTGATGCAGCAAAAGCATTGGGTGGAGATTATGCAAAAGCAGTTACAACAGTATTTGGCTCAGATCATAAGGGAACGATAAACGGTTATGATGGCAGCGAAGGTAAAGGCGCATATGAATTGTCAGTAAAAATGAATCAATTATTTGCTTTAATTGCTAAGATTGTTGATGTCAGCAAACTAGCAGTTACAAAATGGAATTCAGATACAACACTAAATAATAAGACTCTAAAAGCAGGACAAGTTCTGGATAATATTGATGCTTCAGTAGAAACAAATATTCCTAATGCGGATAGAAGCCTATTTGAGTATTCGGTAACTGGTACAAGTGGTGGCGAAGCAAGTATCAATTCTAGTACTGGGAAATTAAAACTTAAGGCAGGAGATCAAGAAGGATTCCTTGTAACCACTATTGTTGTTCAATATGATGGAAAAACTATTGGAACCAAGAAAATTACAATTGATGTAACTCCAAACTATTCAACAATTGCAGGCGTAGCAAATTGGGCTAATGGAGCTGACAGAACTGGTTTACCGGGAGGTAACGGAAGCTTTTCAGACGGAGATGGAGGTCTACGTCTGTGGGGTGGAAGCGGAGCCTATAATGACTGGACATTGAATGGTACTGATATTTCATTCGCAGATTTATACAATGGCAACTATAATATAGAATTAGGTACAAGTGCACACAGTGATGGAAATAAATATTCTACAGATATTTGTAATAGATTGTACAACTTGGGTTATGCAGTTGTAAATGCATTAGCAGGACAAGGTCTTGATAAAGATAAGTTAAATACAGCAATGCAAACCGTTACTCAACAATGGTCTTCTAACATTACAGATGCAGGAAAACTTGCAAGCAAAGGTTGCAATAAATCAAGTCAAAGAAAAGATTCATGTGGAACATACGTTAAACTATCAAATGGTTTCACTAATGGTTCATATTCTGGTATCACAAGAGGTCAGGATGAAAAAGGTAATGACCAAAAGGTATACATGATAAACTTCAGACAATATGTAGATGCAATTTTGGATGCATATTACAGCTAAATTGTAGGGTAGACAACGGAACATCTGATCGGAAACTAATAAAAATAAGGCATATACCCACCAACAATAATCTTGGTGGGTATATTTAGTATCATTCAAAATATAGTTTTTTAATATTATTAATGTCATCAAAATTACACCAATTTGCAAGATAATAATTTCTTTTAGTTTACTGATTTATCTGAATTTAATAATGTTTCATCGCCACCTGAGATTAGCTCGATTATTGTTTGGAGTTTTGAATTATATGTCGTATTCTCTTTTATAAACTCCAAGAGGCCTTCTGCTTCCTCGCCTAATGCAGTATAAATCCACTAAAAGATTGATGAAAAAAAATATAAAAACAGTTATTCTTATCATGTGAACAATAAGAATCAATTAAAAAAGCGCATAGCGCAGACAGAATTACAAATTAAGAAGTTAAATATACATTCATCTACCTCAGAAGTTTGTGAAGATTTGTACAATTCTCTAATCCTTCAAAAAGCTGTGTTAAAAAAACAGCTAGAAGAATCAGAGAAAAACCCTTTGATTGAAAAAATAAAAAAACTTGTTCCTCGTAAAGAAAAGTTAATTTGTGATTATTTTTCGTAATTTATGCTATAATCTATATAGAGGGGGTATTATGCTCACAATAGATTACGAAAATAAAAAATCAATAAGAGAAGCATTCGGGAAAAATTTAGTTGAATTAGGTGCAAAACATCCTAACATGGTCGTTTTAGATGCAGATGTATCTTGTTCTACTCAGACTAAACAGTTTGCGAAAGCTTATCCAGATAGATTTTTTAATACAGGTATTGCTGAACAAAACATGATTGCAACAGCTGCAGGTCTTGCATTAACAGGAAAAATTCCTTTTGCAGCCACTTTTGCGGTTTTTGCAACAGGAAGAACATATGACCAAATAAGAACTTCTGTTTGCTATCAAAAAGCAAACGTTAAAATCATAGGGACCCACGGTGGAATAACAGTTGGCGAAGACGGTGCTACTCATCAGGCTTTAGAAGACATTTCCTTAATGCGCGGTTTACCTTGTATGACAGTAATAGTTCCTGCTGATTGTAATGAATGTGCTCAAGCATTAGCGTTTGCAGCCGAGCATGAAGGACCTGTTTATGTAAGAATTGCAAGAAACAGCCTTCCTGATATCTATCCTGCTGATTACAAGTTTAATCCATACAAAGCAGTTACTCTTAAAGAAGGGAACAAGCTTACTATAATTTCTAACGGGGATGTTTTAGCAGAAGCTTATAAAGCTGCTGAAATCCTTGCAACAAAAGGTATTAACGCAGAAGTAATAAGTATTCCTGTTGTTAAGCCTTTTGACAAAGAAACAATTATTAATAGTATTAAGAAGACCGGTTTAGCCGTAACCGTTGAAAATCATTCAATCAACGGCGGAATCGGCTCTGCAGTGTGTGAAGCATTAGCAGAAAATTATCCTGCACGTGTTATAAGAATAGGTACTAATGACGAATTTGGTCAAAGCGGAACTCCAAAAGAACTGTTAAAACATTACGGTTTAGACGCTGAAAGTATCGCAACGAGAATAATGGAGAGTTTTTAGGGGAATATGATTCAATTAAGATCGGTTACAAAAAAATATAAAAATAACTATGCATTGAAGAATGTCAATTTGGATATTCTAAAAGGGGAGTTTGTATTTATTACAGGTGCATCAGGTGCCGGTAAATCTACTTTGATGAAAATGCTTTATAACGAAGAAACTCCAACCACAGGAACTGTTTTAATAGGCGGAATTAACATTGCAAACCTGCCGTCTGATAAAGTTCCAAATCTAAGAAGATGCATGGGAATTGTATTTCAGGACTATAAACTCCTACAAAACCAAACTGTTTATGACAATGTGTCTTACGTAATCAGAACACTCGGAATGAGCTCTTCTGATATTAGAGAAAGAGTCACAGGAGCATTAAAAGTTGTAGGATTATTGAACAAAGCGAATGCAAAACCTTCCGAACTATCAGGTGGCGAGCAGCAAAGGGTAAGTATAGCGAGAGCACTTGTAAACGGTCCGCCGCTATTAATTGCTGACGAACCTACAGGGAACCTTGACCCTAAAAACTCGTTGGAAGTTATGCAGATTCTTGAACAGATTAACCAGAGAGGCATTACTGTAATCGTTTCGACACACGATTACACTCTTGTGGACAGATTCAGAAAAAGAGTTTTAACTCTTGAAAACGGTGAAATTATAAGAGACATTCAGGCAGGTACTTATGGACAATAACAGCAGACAACAGCTAAAAAGACAGGTAAAAAAACATATACCTAAAGATTGGCTCTGTGATTTAAGAATTGCTTACAGAATAGTTATGGAAGCGGTTAATGATATTAAAAGAACAGGTATTATTAACCTTGTTATCATTACAACAATGGCTGCCATATTAATGATGTTTGGCACATTATTCAGATTTACACTTTCACTTTCAAGCTTTGCGCATGAACTTGGTAGTGTTCTTGAAATTTCTGTTTACCTTAAAAACAACGCTCAAGTTTCTGTTGTTAGAGACAGAATAAAAGAGATTAAACATGTTTCAAGTACAAAATTAATACCTAAAGAAGAATCCTGGAAAGGTTTGAAGGATGAATTGGGATTACAAAATATTGCAAACCCGCTTCCTGATACAATAAGAGTAAGAGTTGATAAACCGCAAAACATTGCAGAAGTTCTAACTCAAATAAAGCCTATCGCAGGGGTTGAAGATACAGGATATGCAAAAGAATTGGCTAAAAAGATTCAATTCTTAACCCATATCGTAAATACCACTATGGTATTTGTGGTACTCATATCAGCTGCTTTAACAATAACTATTATTAATAACACAATACAACTTGTAATCCAGTCCAGAAAAGATGAAATCGAAATTATGCGATTAATGGGAGTTTCGAACTGGTATATTAAAACTCCGCTTATTATGCAAGGGGCATTTTATGGTTTTGTATCCGCCATAATAGCGGTCTTGCCTCTAAATTGGGTTCAGAGTTGTTTAGTTGGAATACATAAATTTTTCTTAGTTCCGCCACCGGTTTATGCTCAAAATATTGTTATTATAACATTATTATTGATTGGAACCGCATTTGGGGCAGGCGGAAGTTTCTTATCAATTAAGAAACATTTACAGGTCTAGTATGATGAGGATATAAAAATGGATAAGACAATTGAATTAGTAAACTCAATTAAAGATATACAAGCAATGCCTACTGTAATCGTAAAGGTTTTGAACTTAATGAAAAAACCAACCGTAAGCATGAAAGAACTTAGTGATATTGTTATGTATGACCAATCATTAACAATCAAGTTGTTGGCTCTTGTAAACTCTGCTTATTACGGTTTTTCACAACAAATAAGCTCTTTAAATATAGCACTTTCTCTTTTAGGGATGGTAAAAGTTAAGAATATTATTGTAGCAGTTGCAATGAAACCTATGATGTCAAATGCTGCAGATAAAGAACTTTGGAAACACGCTATAAGAGTTGCAGCAGGATGTGAATATCTTGCAAGATTAACTAAAATCATGGATGCAGATGAAGCATTTATTGCAGGCTTTATTCATGATGTGGGCAAAATTGTTCTACAAATGACAGATGCTAAATTGTATGCAAAAGTTGTAAGTGCTGCTAATGCAGGAATTAATATCCTTGATGTTGAAAAGAAATACTTTGATTCAGACCACGTAAAAACAGGTTCATTGTTAGCTAAGAGATGGCAGTTACCAATATTGCTTGCTAATATTATTTCTTATCACCACAACCCAAGCTTGTCTTCAATTCCTGTTCCTTGTAACTTGGTTTGCGCTGTAGATAAGATTGTTCAAGAAACAATGAACCCAAGCACAATTGATAAAGATTTCTTAAAGACTATGGGCATTGACCTTGAAGACTTAGAAGACTTAAGAACAGCTATTTTACAAAAAGCTGATTTAATGATTTCTGAATTAGCTTAGGTTTAACTTATGGCAGGAAAAATAGTTTTAGTCTCTGATGACAATGATTTTTTTGAATACACAAGGCAAAAACTTGAACTGAGAAAAAGTGATGAGTTATTTACGTTCTCATTTGATAGTATTCCTGAAAAACTGCAGTTTGTTGAAACTGCAGTTTTAATCATAAATAGTGAAAACAGACAAGATAAAACTATTGATTTATTAAAACTTCTAAGAGGAACGCCTGCGATTGTGTTTTCTTATAATGAGGATGACGTTTTTCGACGCAAATGCTATCGAGTCGGGATGTTTGATTATATGACTATTCTTACTCCGGATGCAGAGTTTAGAGCGCGAATGATACCTGCATTAACTGTTGCTTCTATTTTAGAGAAAAATAAACAGTACAGAGACATTCTTGTTGGTGATAATTATATAACACCGAATAATGAAGTATTCTTAAATTATAATTATATTTTGGACAAAGAGCTTGAAGATATCAATAATGGTAAGAAAAATGCGGTTTTTGCAGCTGTTGCACCAAATGACAAAACCAAATTTTTACTTACAGCAAATATGATTGAAACTGCTATTTTGAACAATATCAGACGCAACGATATATTAATGAGTTATGCAGCTAACAAGTATTTTGTATTAATGTACGATACTAATATTAAGGCTGCACAAGCATTGTGGGAACAAATCGGAAATAAGCTTCCGCAAAAAATATATGCTGGATTCGTCAATGTCTCAAATCAAAAACGCCAGCAATTAATAAATGAAGCTCTTAATCAATTGCACAGCGCAATTAACAATGACAAGACATCACCTGCAACAAGTCAGATAAGTGGATTAGATTCATATAATAATTTTAAGCTATTCAGACAGGAGTTTGGGAAAAAGTTTGAACAAATTATCACGCCCGTATTTTATCAAATACAGCAGAAATATTCGCAGGCTTTTGCGGGAATATCTATACAACAGCAGGCAAATGACGGCTTGGGAGCGTTTTATATAAAAGGAAAGACTGCTTCAAGCAGTTTTAGAATAACAAGTCCAGGATTTTCTAAAATAAATATTGATATTACTTATCAAAAGAATTCCTCAAATATTGATGCAAAAAGAATTACTTTGGAGCCGGAAGAATTTGAGGCAGGACTCTTAGAAGACCTGTTAGAACAGTTTATATTAGAATACAAAAGGGGATTAGACAATGACAATTCTTAATCAAGATAATGCAATTTTAATGGTTGTTGATATACAAGAAAAACTTTTAAATGCAGTTTTTAATAAAGAGCAGGTTGAAAAGAATGCAGCAATAATTTCAAAAGCTGCATCCATTTTAGGATTACCCGTATTTATCACAGAACAGTATCCAAAGGGGTTAGGTGCAACTGTAGAAACAATTAAAGGCAATTATTATTTTGAAAAAACATCTTTTAACGCATTGGAGGATGCAGAGCTTTTAAATGAAATAGAAAAATGTGAAAGAAAGCAGATTATTCTTATGGGAATTGAAACACATATTTGCGTCCATCAAACTGCTGCAGGATTAATTGAAAACGGCTTTGAAGTTACAGTGCTTTCAGATGCCTGCGGAAGCAGATTTAAAGAGCATTATGAAGCTGGATTAGATTGTATAAGAGCAAACGGTGCTCAAATAAAACCTACTGAAATGGTTTTGTTTGAGTTATTAAAATCTGCAAAGCACCCTAACTTCAAAGAAATTCAAGCATTAATCAAATAATCTGAATTTAATCAATGCAAAAATTGCCTGTACACCGTCTTTCCAGCCAATTTTCTTACCTTCGTCATTTGTACGCGCATTATAAGAAATTGGAAGCTCATGGAAGCGAACTTTCTTTTTAAGCACTTTTGCAGTAATTTCAGGTTCAAAATCAAAACGATTGGATTTAATTACAACATCTTTGATTACTTCGGATTTGAAAGCTTTGTAACAGGTTTCCATATCTGTCAATTTTGTTCCGAAAAGGATTTGAGTCATAAATGTAAGAGTTTTATTGGCAACAAAACTTAGGAATAAAAAATTGCCTTTGTTTCGTTTATCCGCAAATCTTGAACCATAAACAACATCAGCTTCGTTATTTTTAATATGTTCTACAAGAGGAATATAGTCTTCCGGATTGTATTCCAAATCCGCATCTTGAATAATTATAATATCTCCGGAAGCTTCTTTTAATCCTGTTCTCAGTGCTGCACCCTTACCTTGATTTACTTCATGATAAAGGATTTTGTGCGGAATTAAAGGATAAAGCTCCTTTGTTCCATCAGTAGAAAAATCATCAACGAGGATTATTTCTTTTTCTAATCCAAAATCAACAGATTCCACTCTTTTTAATAATTCCATCAATGAATCTTTTTCATTATAAACAGGTATTAAAATTGAAATCTTATTCATTTCCCCCTCCCGAAACGGTTGCCGTTTTCGCCATTTTGTTATATTATATAATAAAACATTAAATTTGTAGAGAGGGTTTAATGGGACTGGAAAATTTCATATACGAGTCAACCGAAGAAATTGTTAACGGAAGTTATGAAGAAGTAAAAGACCGTATAATCAAACATAAAGATATCTATCATGATGATACAGCTATTTGCTTTAGTCTTCTTGCACTTGGAGCATACAGAACAAAACACTATAACGAATATTATCAGTTTATGAATGATGCACAGTTTCTGACAGAACAGTCAAAGGATTGTGTCACTAATATGCTGCATGAAATCATTTTAGGTTATATTAATTTTACAGAAAAAAACAGTTCCTTGTACTCAATTAACTATAATAAAGCCAGAAAATTTGCCATTAAACATCAAAAAACCGCATTTTTTGAAAAAATGACTTCGCTTTTACAATGCCCTCCGATTACACATCTTAGCACTCACGCTCAAGTAAAAGACCCGCTTATTGCACTGGTAAAAATTGGACAGGCCGTTGCTGTTGAAAAAAATATTGATAATTTGATTAAAAATATAGCAGAAGAGACAAAAACAGCTCTAAATGCTGACAGATGTACTGTTTATCTTTATGATAAAAAGAAAAACGAGCTTTACTCTAAAGTTGCAACAGGGATTGATAATGCAAAAGAATTAAGAATTCCTGCAGATAAAGGTCTTGCAGGTCACGTAGCTCAAACCGGTGAAACAATCAATATCAAAGACGCTTACAAAGATAAGAGATTTAATCCGGATGTCGATAAAAAAACCGGCTATAAAACAAAGACTATTCTTTGTATGCCGATTAAGAATTTTAATCAGGAAATCATAGGCGTTTTTCAGGTTCTTAATAAATTTGATGAAACATTCACAATTGATGATGAAGATTTATTAATAGCAATAGCATCAAGTGCGGGTATTTCTTTAGAAAACGCTCAATTATTTGAACGCCAAAGAAAGCTATTAGAAGAACAAAAAGTTATATTCGATAGTTTCATTGAAACCCTGGCATCTTCCATCGACGCACGTGATAAAATCACTTCAGGTCATTCTTCAAGAGTAAAAATGTATGCAACTCTGATTGCCGAAGAATTCGGAATGGAAAAGAATGATATCTATATTCTTGAAAAAGCCGCAGCTCTTCACGATATCGGAAAAATCGGTATTAGAGATTCCGTCTTGCAAAAAGAAGGTAAATTAACTCCGGAAGAATACAAGCACATCCAAGAACATGTAGAAATCACTCACCATATTTTAGAAAAAATCCATATGTCAGAAGATTTCCAACAAATTACAGAAATCGCCTGCTCGCACCATGAAAAATTTGACGGTTCAGGTTATTATAGGAAATTAAAAGGAGAAGAAATTCCGTTTGGCGGCAGAATTCTTGCTGTGTCAGACGTGTTTGATGCAATAACATCTAAAAGGCATTATCGTGACAAGATGCCGATAGAAAAAGTTATTGAGATTATAATGAACGGTTCAGGCACACATTTTGATCCGTTGGTTGTTGAAAAATTCCTCGCAGTAAAACTTAGCGCAATCGTAGAAGTATTTTTAACAGAAAACTTTATGATACTAGAGGACGAAGATAGAAAGACTCTTGATAAATACAACCTTTTAGACTTATATTACTCGATTATTAATAACTGCAGTAACATGCTTTTGCAAGTGTTTAACAAATATTATGTAGGTGTTGATTTAGAAAATGAATAGACTTATTGGAAAAACCTTAATATTACTTACAATTGCGGGAATCATACCTGCTGTTACAGCAGAGCCTGTACAAAAACCTTTAATGCTTAGAGCAGAAACTAA
>CAMTNN010000024.1 GCA_947073895.1 uncultured cyanobacterium | reverse complement strand
TGCTTAGCATTAAGCATTCTTTTTACACCGCTTGCTGCAGCAGCCAGTGCTTCATCAGAAAACTCAACAGGCATTCTGTAGTGGTTAGTTAAGATAAAGAAACGAATTGTATTAGCATCATAAGTCTTAAGTAAATCATCAATTGTAAGAAAATTACCCAATGATTTTGACATTTTTTCTTTATTAATCGTTACAAACCCGTTGTGTAACCAGTAATTAACAAACTTACATCCGTTAGCACATTCTGATTGAGCAATTTCGTTTTCGTGGTGAGGGAAAATCAAATCCGCTCCGCCTGCGTGGATATCAATTGTTTTACCAAGATGTTTTCTGCTCATAGCAGAACATTCAATATGCCATCCCGGACGACCAACGCCCCAAGGTGATTTATATCCGAATTTTTCATCTTTTTTCCAGAGTGCAAAATCAAGCGGGTCTTCTTTTTGGTCGCCAACTTCAATTCTTGCACCGCTTTCTAATTGATCAATAGGCTGTTTTGAAAGATAACCGTATTTAGGGAATTGTTTTACTCTAAAATACACGTCACCGTTTGATTCATATGCAAAACCTTTATTGATTAAATCTTTATTTATTGCAATCATTTCACCAAGGGTTTTAGTTGCAAAAGGTTCGATATCAGGTTTTAAGTTATTAAGAGCCTTCATACTTTCAGAAAACTTGTTATACCAATAAGTCGAAACCTCTTCAGGAGTCTTACCTTCAGTATCAGCTTTTTTAAGAATCTTATCGTCAACATCAGTAACATTACGACAATAAGTTACGTCATAACCTTTGAACTTAAGATATCTATACAAAACATCCCACGTAATATAACATCTTGCGTGACCTAAATGTGCGTTATCATAAACAGTCGGCCCGCAAACATACATTTTAACTTTATTCGGCTCAATAGTTTCAAATTGTTCAATCTGATTTGTGTAAGAATTGTGTAATCTCATAAAAAAATAACTCCCTATTTCGTTATGATTTTACAACAAAGGATAAGCACTGTCTATTAGTTTATTAAATAAGTATATTAATATCAAAATCTAAAACTCGGGCAATTTTTGCAACAAGAAAAAATTTAGGATGTTGGAGTCCCGATTCTATCAGAGATATTGTCCTTGTCGAAACACCTACTTTTTCAGCCAGATTTTCTTGTGACAAATCATTTTTTATACGCTCGAGTTTAATTAATTTCCCAAGTTTTTTCAAATCCTCAATCATAACATTATTTTAAGATTTTTAAAATTTTTATTCTATGATATAATCCTCATGTTTTATGAGCTTTACTTTATGCTACATGATATTTAGTTACATATTTTAAAATAAGAATTTTAGGAGGAAAAAATGAAAATTAAATTTATTCAAAACATTATTAATTTACTAAAACAAGCATCTACAATAAAAGAAGATATCTTTGAATTAAACTTAACCATCAATGCAATCAAACAATATAAATTCAAAAAAATTGAAGATTTTAAGGGCACGGCAATAATTGATGTAAATTCAGTTTTAGAAAGTAATGTACAATATTTATTCCCTCAATTAAAATTTTTGGGATATAACAGACAAAGTTCAAATATCGCAGACAATTATTTTATATGGGGCACGCATCCTTATTCCAGAAACACAAGCATTGCTCAAAAAGCAGTTTACTATAACAAACCAATTTATACACTAGAAACAGGTCTTTTTTATAGTGCTTCAAACTTTAACAACATTAACGTTGAAGATAAGTATCGAACATGTATATCCTATACAATCGACAATGTTGTTCCTTATTATGATGCACGCTATGCAAGTAATCTTGAACAAATGCTTAATGATAAAAATTTGATTATAACTGAGGAACAAAAACAAAGAGCAAGAAACTGTATAAATAAGATTATTGAAACACATTTAACAAAATATAATCATCAGCCAATCTTTGAACCAAATATTGGAAGAAAAGGCGTGAAAAAGATTCTTGTTGTTGACCAGTGTTACGGCGACATGAGTATATCAAAAGGATGGGGTTCTGACCTTACATTCCAACAAATGCTGGATTGCGCAATTAAAGAAAACCCTGATGCAGATATCATCGTAAAAACACACCCTGATACAATGACAGGCAGACATGGTGGATATTTCACAGGTTTAAAAGCACATGATAATATCTATACACAAACAGAACCAATTAACCCAATTTCGTTAATCAAATATGTTGACAAAGTTTATGTCTGCACAACTCAATTCGGCTTTGAAGCCCTAATGTGCGGAAAAGAAGTGCGTGTTTTTGGAATGCCATTTTATGCAGGCTGGGGATTAAGCAATGATGAACAAATATGCGATAGAAGAACAAACACAAGAAGTCTGGAAGAAATTTTTTACATTACATACATCCTTTACACACACTATATAAATCCTGAAACAAAGCAAAGTTGCGAATTAGAAGAAGCTATGGAATATTTGCTTAAGTTAAGGGAAGAATACTTTAATAAGTACCTCAAGTAAAAAACATTAAGGTCGCAGTAGTAACTGCGACCTTAATGTTAAACTTGAAAAATCATGGTAAAATTAAAACTATGAACTACAACGAAACAATAAAAAACTTAACTTCAAAAGGCAAATTCTATATAGATTTAGGTTTAGACCGAATCGAATCTGCACTTGCAAAACTCAGCAATCCACAGGATGATTTAAAATATATCCATGTAGCGGGAACAAACGGCAAAGGCTCTGTATGCGCAATGCTGGATTCCATTTTGCGCGAAGCAGGATATAAAACAGGTTTATACACAAGCCCGCATATTTTTGAATACACAGAAAGAATCAAAGTTAACGGCGAAGAAATTTCAAAAGAAGAATTCGCTCAGCTTTTTGAAGAGGTTGAAAAAACTGGAATTCATCTCACTGAATTTGAAATCCTGACAATAATTGCATTTTTGTATTTCAAAAAACAAAATGTCGAAATAGTTGTACTGGAAACCGGCATGGGCGGGCGATTAGACGCAACAAATGTCATAAAAGAAAACCTTTGTTCAATAATAACCCAAATTGATTTAGACCACACAGATCGTCTTGGCAAAACCAAAGACGAAATCGCGTTTGAAAAAGCAGGGATAATAAAACAAGGATGTCCTATTGTAACTTCAATGGGCTACGAAGCAATCAGAGACAAAGCAGACGAATTAGATTCAATGTTTATTATGACTTCTCCTTTTGTCCCGCAAGATTTTGTAGAAACACTTTCTCTAAAAGGATTACATCAAGTCGAAAACCTTGCACTTGTTTTGAGCGCAATAAATTATCTTTTTAAAGATATAGATGAAAATACAATTAAACGCGGACTAATGAAGGTCAAAAACCCTTGCAGGTTTGAATATATTGAGGATAAAAACTTAATCATTGACGCTTCGCATAATCCGAACGGAATAAAGGCATTGAGAGAAAATCTCGACTACTTTTACCCTAATCAAAAACGCAGATTTGTTTTCGGATGTTTGAGAACCAAAGATTATGCAAAAATGATGCAGATACTTTTCCAAGAAGGTGACGAAGTTTATCTTAACAGCTTTGATTACAAAGACGCCTGCACTTACGAAGAACTTGCGGAAAAATGTCCTGTTAAAGCTAAACCATATAATAACGAAACACTCACTACAGATAAACTAAATATAATCTGCGGTTCGTTTTATATGATTGGAAATTTAATTTGTTAGTTTTATAATAGACTTACAGAAGGAGTGCAAAAAAAGAAAAAAGAATTGATATTTTTAGGACCGCCGGCATGCGGAAAAGGAACTCAAACAAACAGATTATCAGAATTTTTAGGACTTCCGCATATTGATACAGGCTCATTATTAAGAGCAGAAATCGCTAAAGAAAGCGAAGAAGGCAAAATCGCTAAATCATTTATTGATAAAGGTCAATTAGTACCTGTAGAACTTGTTGCAAGAATCATCAAAAACAAACTTGCAAGCAAAGAATGCGAAAACGGATATGTACTTGACGGTTTCCCAAGAAGCCTTGAACAAGCTGAACAACTTGAAGAAATTAACAAGGAAATAGATGCAGGAAAAGAAACAAGTTTCAAAGCTATCTATTTTGATATTGATCAACAAATTCTTCTTGAAAGAATTATCTATCGTCAATCTTGTCCTCAATGCGGTGAAATTTATAACAAGAAATTCAAACCATCAAAAGTTGAAAACGAATGTGACAAATGCCATGTTCCTCTAAAAACAAGAGCTGATGACAACGCAGAAACTGCAAAATCAAGATTTGATACTTATTTCAGAGAAACTGCACCGCTTATTGACTTTTATGAAAACAAAGGCGTGTTAACAAAACTTGATGCAATGGGCTCAATCGACGAAGTTTGGGAAAGACTTATTAAGATTGTTAACGGTTAATTAGCAAATTTTATTTTTTTCAAGTATTATACTTATTACGATGAAAAAAGATATTAAAAGCAACCGCGAAATAAAAGAAACACAAAAAATAAAAGCTCCTATTGTAGAAGCACTTAAAACAGCCTACGAACACCCGACATATCAATTCCATATTCCGGGTCACACAAAAGGTAAGGCTGTTTTTAAGGATTTCAAAAAACTTGTAGGTGACAAAGTTTTATCAATTGATACAACAGACGAGTTTGATAATTTGGGCACATTACATCCTGCAACAGGGCCTATTGGTGAGGCTCAAGCACTTGCAGCAGAAGCTTTTGGTGCACAAAAAACTTTCTTTCTGTTAAACGGTTCTACCGCAGGCAACCTTGCAATCGGTATGGCCTTAACAAGAAAAGGTAAAAGAGTAATCATTAACCGCAACTGCCACCGCTCTGCTTTGACAGGCTTAATGATTTCAGGTGCTGAACCAATTTGGATATGCCCGTCTAAAATTGAAGACTGGTCTATTTGGGGAAGTATTCAGGCAAGCACCATTGAAGAAATGCTCCAAAAACACGATGATGTCGGCTTAGTTTGGATAACAAATCCAACTTATGAAGGCGTTGTTTCCGATATTAAATCCATAAGCGCAGTTTGCCGTAAATACCACGTACCGCTTGTTGTAGACGAAGCTCACGGATGTTTGTGGAATTTTAACAAAGATTTGCCGACTACAGCTCTAAAACTCGGCGCTGATGCTGTTGTTCATTCTTTGCATAAAACAGGCGGAAGTATGTCACAGAGTTCAATGCTTCATATAGCAAAAGATTCTTTGATTAATCCTGACGATGTCGAAAAAGCTCTTAAACTTTTGCACACAACAAGCCCGTCTTTGCTGCTCCTTGCAAGCTTGGACGCTGCAAGAGCAACCCTGCAGTCAAAATCAGGTCAGGCACTTTTAGAAAGAACCGTTAAGAATGCAAAATACTTAAGAACAAGATTGGATAATATTCCTAACTTGCAGCAATTAAAGACTGATTTTGGATATATGACAGATGTTACCAAAGTATTTATCAAAGTTGACGGGCTCTCTGGAAAAAGACTGGAATCAATTCTTGAGATTGATTTTAATATAGAAGTCGAATCTGCTTCCGATATCGGAGTTCTTATACTCTGCAACCTCGGTAACAAACGTTCTGATTTTAAATATCTGGCTGATTCTCTGGAAAAAATTGCACGTGATAATTACATGGATATTTGTTATCTGGAAAACAGAAAACACATGCCAATGTTAGAGCCAAAAATCATTATGAGCCTCAGAGACGCATACTACGCAGATAAAGAAGTTTTGCCTAAAGAAGAAGCCATCGGAAGAATTTCAGCCGAAGTAGTTGCAGAATGTCCTCCGGGGATTTCAATCTTGCTTCCGGGTGAATTGATTACAAGAGAACACTTGCCATATCTGAACGATTATAAAACGTTAGAAGTAGTTAAAGGATAATCTGTGGCACGGAAGAAAAAGAGCAGCAACAATAAAGTTTGGCATTTTATAATAACATTTCTTCTAATGGCAACAGGCGTCTATTATTTTGGACTCAACTACGTTCCGCAAAAATGGTACGACGAACAGACAATGATGCCTAATCAAGTTGAATCATATTACCAGAACCAATGGTGCACACCTGATTTTGGGAGAAAAGAAGCTATACTTTGGGATATGACCCGTGTTGATTGTTTGACAAAAGATTACGCTATAGAATTTGACTTCGCAAAAAAATGGGCAGAATCAATCGGACAGTCACTTTATTACTCAAAACTTACAGGCAAAAAACCTGCTGTAGTACTAATTCTCAATTCACCTACAGATTATAAGTACGTCAAAAGAATTGAGCGTCTTGAATCGGACATAAAAATATTTCTAATAAAAGCTTATTAAAAAAAACCGTTGCTATAGCAAATAGAAAGAATGCAGGCTCACAACGGTTAATGCACAACAATTAATAATTACAATTATCAATTCACCAGTTTTAACTGGTATAACAATAATTATAGCGGGTGGAAGCGTATGTGTCAATATGTAATCATATTGATATGGAAAAGAATAAAGTCTTAGTCCAATTTGGAAAGAATTTGAGAGCAGAACGCAACCGTGCAGGGTTATCACAAGATGCTCTGGCTGAAAAAATCGGAATTTGCGCAGGTAAACATATCGGTACAATCGAACGCGGAGAAACTAATCCGACGCTTACAACAGTTGTTGCAATAATGGAAGCGCTGGATTTGGATTTTGAAAAACTTTTTACAATTGATTAATCATTTATTTTTGTTCTGACTTCCATTGTTTGACCAATTTTGTTAATTTTTTTTCCTCCGGAGAGTATTTTCTAAATTTATCCAGAATCATAAACTTAAAACAATTCCATCCTATTTTTGAAAACAGAGGAATAGAGGCTTGTACCGGTGAATATGGCTGAGTTGCGAGTTCAAAATTATCAACTGCAAGCTGAGCATATTTTTTTGAAGATTCGATTGCCGTTTTATAATCTCCGGTCATAATAGAAAAAACTTTCTTAGCTTTTAGCTGATGTAGTTCTTGTAATATTGGACTAACTTTCATATTTCTCCTTTTAGAATTAAAAAAGCCCTCAAAAGGGGCTTTTTAATTTATATCTTATCAAATCCTGTATATTTTCTTAAAACTTCTGGAATAATAATTGTTCCGTCTTCTTGCTGGAAGTTTTCTACAATTGCTGCAAAAGTTCTTCCGACTGCAAGACCCGAACCATTCAGGGTGTGAACAAATCTTACTTTACCGTCTTTATCTCTATATCTGATATTAGCACGTCTTGCCTGATAGTCGCCGAAGTTTGAACAACTTGAGATTTCTTTGTAAGTATTGTATGAAGGAAGCCATACTTCTAAGTCGAAACATTTGTTTGCACTGAACCCAATATCAGCTGTACAAAGTGCAACTCTTCTATATGGAAGTCCCAATAATTCAAGACATCTTTCAGCGTTTTGAGTAAGTTTTTCGTGTTCCTCAGGGCTTGATTCAGGAGTTGTAAGTTTAACCATTTCTACCTTGTTGAATTGGTGAACTCTGATTAAACCTCTTGTATCTTTACCGGCAGAACCTGCTTCACGTCTAAAACATGGTGTATAAGCAGTCATGTATTTAGGCAAATCATCTTCAGACAAGATTTCTTCTTGATAAATATTAGTAACAGGAACCTCTGCTGTAGGGATCAAGTACAAATCTTCATCAACACATTTGTACATGTCTTCTGCAAACTTAGGAAGCTGACCTGTACCTGTCATAGTTCTAGCATTTGCCATAAATGGAGGAAGGATTTCTTCGTAACCGTGTTCTTCTGTATGTAAATCAAGGAAGAACTGGATAATTGCACGTTCTAAACGAGCACCTTTACCTCTGTATAAAGTGAATCTTGATTGAGAAATCTTAACACCGCGTTCAAAATCAACAATTCCTTTTTCTTCACATAAATCCCAGTGGGCTTTTGGTTCAAAGCTAAATTTAGTTGGTTCGCCCCATGTTTTAACAGTCGGGTTATCGTCTTCTGAAACACCTACAGGAGTTGTTTCATCAGGAATGTTAGGAGTTCTTAAAAGCAAATCTCTTTGTGCGCTGTCAAGTTCAACCTGTTTTTCTTCAAGAGCTTTGATTTCATCGCCTAATTCACGAACTTCTTCTTGAATAGCGTCAGTGTTTTCGCCATTCTTTTTCATCATACCGATTTTCTGAGATTCGGATTTACGTTTTGCACGAAGTTCATCTGCTTGAGCCTGAACTTTTCTTCTTTCAGCATCAATTTCCAAAACTTTGTCGATTGATAACTCAGGATTTCTGCGTTTTAAAAGTTCGTTAATCTTTTCAGGATTTTCTCTAATTAATTTAATGTCTAACATTCTTAATACCTCTTTTCATGCTCTATTTTTAACACAAAAAAATAGAAATAAAAAGTTATTTTCCTGCTTTTTTGATAGTCATAACTTTATCTTTAATATCAATTTCTACTTCATCAACTTCCGGGTCAATATCTAGAAGTTGTAAAAAAGCTTTTTGAATTAATAAAGCCCAAGCATTGCCACTTTTATATAATTTCTTTTTCATATTCATCCTTTTTACTATACAAATACTTTACAATGTATAGACTTTATTGTATACTTTCCAACGGAAAGTAATTGGAAAGGTTGTTATGATTACTAAAATTGAAGATTTATCAAACAAAGAACGAATGGAGACTGCAGTTAGAATGTTAATTTACCTTAAATGGGTTATTAATCATGAATCAAATGTTCGTAAGAATGCATTGTATGTAATAGATTGGATTATAGAGGCTTTGGTATAGTTATGTTGACAAAACAAGAGGTTTTGAATATTTTAGGCAAAAATATTCAGACAATAAGAGAATACAAATGTATAAGCTTAAAAGAAATTTCAGAAAAAACAGGAATTAATAAACGTTACTTTCAAAAAATTGAACAGGGTAAAGCTGTTGGAATATCACTTCTAAAAATATTTATAATAGCTGAAGCTCTAAGAGTTTATCCGCATGAATTGTTTATAGGATTATAATCTAAAACTAACCAACGCGAACCCGCTTGTAACAGAGTCAGCAGAGGACGACCTGTAGTCTTGCGCTATGCTAGTAGATTGCGATTGTCGTCCGACCCTTGTTAAAAAAAGAGTCCGACTCTTGTTAAAAAATATACATGCAATCACCGTAACTGTAGAAACGGTATTTATTATTTATCGCTTCTGCGTAAGCTTCAAATATAAACTCTTTCGAGGCTAATGCGCTTACCAACAGAAGCAGTGTTGATTTTGGCAGGTGGAAATTAGTTATTAAATTATCCACAACCTTAAACTCATAAGGAGGGTAAATGAACAGCTCAGATGCGCTTTTACAAGCTTTTATTTCACCGAATTGTTTGTAAGCTGTTTCTAAAGTTCTGACGGTCGTAGTTCCAACCGCTACAATCTTTTTGCCGTTAGCTTTTGCGCGATTAATTAATTCAGCGGTTTCTTCACTAATTTCAAAGCTTTCTGAATCCATTTTGTGATCTAAAATATTATCGCATTTAACAGGGCGGAATGTTCCTATGCCAACATTTAAAGTAACATAACCAACTTCAACACCTTTATTTTTTAATTTTTGTAAAATATCCTGTGTAAAATGCAATCCTGCAGTCGGAGCAGCAACAGAACCTTCGTCTTTTGCGTAAACAGTCTGATAGCGTTCAAAATCAAGTTTTTTGATTTCATCATCAGCCATTTTGCGTTCAATATACGGAGGAAGAGGAATATTTCCAACTTTATGTAAAATTTCGAAAATATCACCTTCATAAATCATTTTGACAAGCCATTTTCCGGCATCTTCCAATGGCTCTAAAATTTCTGCCGATAATTCGTCACTTATTTTAACTACTGTACCTGTTTTAACGCGTTTTGACGGACGGATAAGAACTTCCCAATTGGAATTTTCTTTTTCTTTTAATAAGAAAATTTCAATCTTTGCTCCTGTATCTTTGTATCCATAAAGACGAGCAGGCATAACCTTTGTATTATTAAGAATAAGTACACAGTTTTCATCAATATAATCAACTATATTAAAGAAATTTTTATGCTCAATAGTATGATTAGCTCGATTAAGAACCATCATTTTTGATTGTTCACGTTTTTCTGTCGGCTTTTGTGCAATTAGCTCTTCCGGCAATTCGTAGTCAAATTCTGATATTAGCATAAATTTATTATAGCACGAATAATATTTGCAAAAAGCCCTCATATCATTTAAAATCATTATATGGATTATGAATTTCTGAACAGTTCAATTGAAAAAGACAACATAGTTTTACCGAATTCCGATAAACTTAATCCTTTTTTGCTTAAAAATAACTATGCAGATATTATTAAAGCAATTGATTTTGTAGCATCTGATGAAAAGTTTCTTTATGTTCACGGATTCTTAGGAACAGGCAAACGTCAGTTTATTAACTATATTACTGAATTTTTAAGCAAAGATGTTATCAAACTTGAGTATTATTGCAAAAACGCAACCGTTTGTGATGATATTTTATTAACATTTAGTGATATTATTGATAATCTCTCTATCTCAAAAGCTATTAATCTTAACGCAAAAATCACAACTTTAAACGTTAAATTTCAACAACAAATTTCTTCTATAAAAAAACCGTTTTTAGTTATTCTTCACTCCTTTGATGATATTTTGCCTGAAAACAAAGCTCTGGTTTCTGAATGTTTTTCAAAACTCTTGAAAGAAAATAATGTTAAAATAATCATTTCTACACGTGCAATGCAAATGGATGTCCTCAAAGACATAAGCGAAGATAGAAAAATCTTTTTAAAACCTTTTTCTAAAGAGATTTTTAAAGCGTTTTTAACAGCAAATCAAGTTTCTGCAGCAGAAAGAACATTAGAAGATTTTTATAATTATACCCGCGGATACTATTACTACACAGCTTTAACCGTTAAAATTATCCAAGCCATGAAAATTGATTTGAGTGAATTTTTACAAAAATTTGCTCAATCAGAAATGAGTTTCGATTCATACTTAGGCGCAACTTATATTAACCTGATTCCAACAACAATCAGAAACTTTTTCTGGTTCTTAAGAACTGTTCGCCACGGGCTTACATTCAACGCTCTTGCTGTGTTTGAATTGTATGATGAGTTTTCTATCGAATACTTAAAAACTAATTTAATGGCATTTCAGGTAGACGAATCCATTTATATACAAGACTATTTCTTACAGGATATTGACATCTCTATTCCGCAAAAAATTGAAATTAAACTGCATAAATACATTATAGGAATCTATGAAGGACAACTTAAAGAACCTTTAAAAAAACGTGCATTATTGATTTCACGTCAAGCAATGCGAGCGGAAATTGAATATCATACCGATTGCATTAACAACCTTAAAAACGGAATCAAAACAAAACCAGAACCAGAACAACACACAGAACAAACTGCACCGGTGGAAGCTCCTAAAACAGAAACTGATACAAGTGTTGCAAAACAAATTGAAACCGCAAATACTCTAATACAAGAAAAAAAATTCACGGAAGCTATTGAAGCATTCCATAAAATTCTTGATGCAGAAGGACTTGACCTTCCAAGTCTTGTAGAATCTCGCTTTAAACTTGCAAAATTATACAAAGAAATAGGAAATTACTCTTCTTCAGCTCATTATTACGAATTAGTCGAAACATACTACAAACAGCATAATGAACTAATAAACTTGAATTATTTATATTATGAAATGACAGATTTGTATAATAAAATGTACAAAAATGAGCGTGCAATTGAAACAATTAAAAAAGTAATTTATTCCGTCGATACTCCTCAATCTTTGATGGTTAGCGCATGCACACTGCTCGGAAATATTTACTCTGATATAAATAATTCTGAAGGTGCATATTCTTATTACAAAAAAGCCTTAGAATCACTTGATGAAAATGTTAGTGACGAAACTCTCGGCGAGCTTTATTTCAAATTTGCACTGGCAAATGACGACAGAGAAGAATTAGATACCGCTTACGAATATTATAATAAATGTATTGCAATAACTTCTAATAACCCTTACAGAGCACTTGCATACTCAAATCTTGCTTCCTGTTATTATGACAATGAAAGTTTCAGCGAAGCTAAAAACTGTTTCTTAAAAGCTTATGAAATAGAAAAAAGTAATAACAATTATGATGGAATCTATTACAACGCATTCCATCTTGCAAAAATCTGTGCAAAAGAAGATTCTGAAAAAGCTCTGGAATACTTGTTAGAAGCTAAAAGCAGCGCAGAATTTATTAACGAAGAATTCTATATGTTAGAAACATCCATTGCATTGGGTGATTACTATTATGATTACCCTGAAAAATATAAACTCGGATTAAGAGAATATTTTAAAGCAAAAAATCTTACACAAAGATTAGGCAAAGCCGTAGATACAAATAAAATTGAAAAAAGAATCAAGGATATGCAGCTTAGAATGAATCCTGATGACTTTAAGGATATTGAGAATAAATATGCAAAATAATTTTGAAGAATATAAAAAAGTTTTTTTAGAAGAAAACTCTAAACATAATTTGATTTCCAAAAATGATGAAAAATATTTATACGAAAAACATATTTTTGATTCACTTTCTATCGGGAAATTTTTTGAAAAATATCAAATAACAAAAGCAAACATCCTTGATATCGGCTGTGGCGGCGGATTTCCGTGCGTGCCGGTAGCAATCGGATTTCCACAAATGAAAATTGTTGGAATTGACAGCATAAGAAAAAAAATTAATTCCGTTAATACAATTAAAGAAAATCTTGGTTTAAAAAACCTCGATTTAATCTGTGACAGAGTTGAAAATATTAACGGCAATTTTGATATTGTCATAAGTCGTGCTGTAGCTGATTTAGCAAAGATTTCCGAGTACGCACTTCCATTAGTCAAAAAAGGTGGATATTTTGTAGCATATAAATCCAAAAAAGCTATGGAAGAATTAGAAAACGCAAAATCAGTTTTGAAAAAATACAAAGCTAAAGTTATTGATATTATTGAATATACATTACCTCTAGAAGAAGTTTACGAAAGAAATCTTATTTGTATCAAAAAATCATAAATATTGTTTTTGTGTTATTATTTAGTAACACTAGAAGGAAAGAAATACAATGATGATAGCACCGCTAAGCTCTGCTGTGCCTAATTTTAAAGGGATATACCAGTCAAGAGAATTTATGGAACCTGCACAAATAGAAGTTGCAAATAAGATTAACGAAATACTTATATCTGAAAAATATCAAAATGACGAAAAAACAGATATTTTTATACGTCAGCCAGCTAAGCCTTATACTTCGCCATTAGATGAACAGAGAGTAATTGTCACAATGACATATAACTATACTAATGTCTTTGGAGAAAGAAACGGGCGCCGTGATATTGTTGAAGTAGGTAGTTTCACTAATGAAAATGTTGAAACTTTCTCAGAAAAATTCCAGAAAGCATATCAAGAAACTAATACCGATA
>CAMTNN010000023.1 GCA_947073895.1 uncultured cyanobacterium | reverse complement strand
GGACTATAATTTCCGCAAATTTATCCTCATTCACTCCTTTCTGTCCGCGTGTCCCCTGGATTATCTTATAGGCGCGTAATGAATGAATCATTGAATAAGCCTCTTCGTAAGAAAGCGGAGCCAAACCGGAAGATACATCTTTCAATACTTCCACAAAGATACCTCCCAGACCACAAAGCACTACATGCCCGAACTTCTCTTCATACTTCGCACCAATAAAGAGTTCCGTACCTCTTAGCATAGGTTGCACCATGATTGCCTTCGCGTCAGCAATCTGCATCATACGTTCAAACTCCAAAGCCAGATGTTGCTCACTTTTGATGTTCAATACCACTCCGCCAACATCCGATTTATGTACGGGGCCAACGACCTTTGCCACTACCGGGAAACCACATCGGCGGGCGAAAGCGACTACTTCTTCCTTGTTATCCGAAACGAATTCATCTACAAGAGAAATGCCGGCTGCATGAAGCAAAGCCTGTACCTGGTGGGGTTCGATATATCCATCTTGAGGGATAGAATCAATAATGCGGCGAATTCTCGGCACGTCTACTCCGAACAGTTCTATTTTTGGGACTGCCGGTTTAGGAGCATTGACAATACGCGAAAGGGCCGTCCCGAGTGTCACTTCATCTGCAAAGTTCACGTGTCCTTTCGCCAAAAATGCCGCAACCTCCGCTCCGGCGGTATTGATGGAAGGCAGGATCGGGAAAATCGGTTTGCTGCAAACCTGCATCTTCTCATGAAGCACGTCATACATCTCAAACATGGTGACCAATCCCGGTGTTCCGAAGATAGCCATCATGGCATCTATATTTTCAAATTTCTCTTCGCAGTAATCAATGCAGAGGCGCAGGTGTTCGGGAGTTCCCGTAGCAAGAATATCAATCGGGTTTCCAACAGTAGCACCGGGGAAAAGTTGCACTTTCAGTTCTTCCGTCAGTTCGCCTTCGAGCCTCGGCACATTCAACCCGCCTTTGCTTAGTGCGTCTGTCAACATCACTCCCGGCCCTCCGGCATGTGTGATAATGGCGAAGTTCTTTCCTCTCAATCCAGGCAGAGTAAATACACAGCCAACGGTGGTCAGTTCTTCACGGGAGAAACAGCGCACAATCCCCGCTTTACGGAACAAAGCCTCAACAGCAGAATCGGAACTGGCAATAGCTCCCGTATGTGAAGAAGCCGCACGACTTCCACTTTCAGAACTTCCTGCCTTTATCGCTGCAATTTTACATCCTTTTCTTATCAAGGAAGAAGCATGAAACAATAATCTGTCCGGATTCTGAATACTTTCAATATAGAGTAGTTTGATATGGGAGTCTTTCTCAGGGTCGAAGTTCTCATCCATGAATTGCAGTACATCCTCCACACCAATCTGCTTGGCGTTTCCCACCGACCAGACGGAATTGAACTGCAAGCCTTTGGTTACGGCACTCTCGAGGATAAATACCGCCGTAGCACCGGAACTGGAGATTAAATCCACTCCTTTCATATTCAGATTAGGAATAGGCTGGCTGAACACGCTATGATGCCATGTATTCATCAATCCGATGCAGTTCGGACCAATCAACGAAGCCCCGTATTTATTGACTGTTTCCAAAATACGTTCTTCCAACAGTGCTCCTTCGTAAGTTTCTTCACCAAAGCCAGCCGAAAGTATGATAAATGCCCTGGTTTGTTTCTTGCTGGCCAATGTTTCCACCATATCAGGACACATCGAGGCAGGCACAGCCAACACCGCCAGATCTGTGTCCGGCAGATCATTCACATCCGCAAAGGCGGGAACTCCCTGCACTTCTGTCTCCTTCGGGTTCACCGCCCGGAGTTCTCCCTGATAACCTCCGTTTATCAAATTCTTTAATATTGCGCCACCCGGCTTATGCACATTATTCGATGCCCCTACTACGACAATGCTTTCAGGACGAAGCAACTGGGTTGTTATCATATCATGCTTTGGTTTTCGTTTAAACTAGGATACAAATATATTCTTTCTTATGAGAAAAAAGAAAGAAAAAGGGGAGAAATCTATGAAGAAATATAGGATAAATGAGGAAAAGACTAAGAAGTCATGTGGATTATGCTGACTTATTGATTAGTTTAAAAGATTATCCTAATATAAAAGTCGATTACTATGAAGGACTTACGGGAGATTACGCTCGCGAACATGGAATAACATTTATTTTACGTGGCGCTCGTGAGAAGGATGAATTTCAATTTGAACAAGATCTAGCACAATTTAATCGATCTATTAACTCTGATTTAACAACAATCATTCTACCTGAAGCTCCAAACGCAGAGAGACTTTCTGCAACAATTGTTAGAGAAAACATTGCAAAAGGTCTGGATATTAGCAAAATGGTTCCAGATGCTGTTAATAAATTTATTCAGGAGCATTTCAAAAATGGAATTAAATAGCTTAAGAAACACAAGCCCGAGTTTCAATGCAAATTTGCTCATCAGCGGGAAAAAGTTATTAAAAGATTATGAAACCGCGGAGCTTCAAAAACTGGCAAGCAAAGTTGGAACAGCAGATGATATCATTGAAATCAATTTTAAATCCGATATTATCGATTGGTACCAGCAAAACCAACACGGGCAGCTGACAAAAATCCTTTCAGGATTCAAAATGGTTATAGAAAGTACCTTGAATGGTTTTGCTAAAACCGATTGCAGTGTTGCGAATACTCAACAAGAATTCTGGTTTGGTTATGAAGATTTTGGGCCATTCGGACGGGCAAAACAATGGTTTGAATCGGTAATTAATGGTCAAAAAGAAAATCCTAATTTAAATATTAAACCGGATATTTATAATGCAGAAAATAATGAATGGCTAAATAATTCCAAAATAGAAGTTTTTGAAGCTCCAAAGAAAAAGCCCGTAAAAACATTTTTTAATTCACCATTCTATCATGCTATGTGTGAACACAAAGAAATCGGACTAAAAGATATTTTTGAAGACAATCTTGCAAACGGAACACACAGGATTAATCTTGACCAGCTAAAAGAAGATATTACAGAGTTGAGAAACGGAAATGATGTTAAAACACCTGTTACTGATTTTTCAACAGGAATAGTTTACCCAAAATCAGAAGAAGTCAAAAGCAGCAAGTATATTTTTATAGAAGGGCTTCAAACCCAGTTTCCTGAAATAGAAAAGCTGGCTGATTTGATTTTAAGAGTAGAAGTTCCTGCTGAAACAAGACAAAAGAGTTTTATTGACAGAGCTGCCCAAAGCGGAGTTAAAACAGAACAGGCTGAAAAAGATTTGAAAGCTTCAAATGAATATATGGAAAAATTAATCCCGTTAAACCCAAATTCTGCAGATATGATTATTCACGGAAGATATAATAAAGATGATTTGATAAAATTACTAAAATCTATTTTTGGATAATAACGATATCACCGCGTTTTACTTCTTGCGAAAGCTTTTTAATAACATCATTATCCATTCTGATACAACCTAGAGAAGCATATTTGCCGATACTTGAAGGGTCATTGTTTCCATGGATAAATTCTCCTGTATTGGATTGAACACCGGTTTTCGGGTCAATTTTATTCAAACAAACAATCTTTGGACCATAAGCCTTTGGATTCCTTTTTCTTTTCGTTCCATAAGCGGTTTTATAAGGATACGATTCAATATGCGTAACAATTCTGACTCCCTCATCAGTGGGAGAAGACTTTTTCCCACTAGCGACAAGGTAAGCGGTTTCAGGATGTCCATCTTTATCGTATTTATATAAAACATTTTTACTCAAATCAACAACAATAACAGCGTTTCGCTCAACTCCTGCTATTGTGATTTTGGCAGACGGCGCACCTACAAGTGCATTAAACTTAGAACTGCCTGATGCAGGAATTGAATGTTCAAATGTGTCCTGTTTTTGAGTTTGAGAATAAACAGGAGTCGATAATAAAGGTGCTGCAGCAACAGCTGCAATTGCAAATGTACGCATAGTATTCATTATTTTCATACTATTATAAGTAACGTAAAAATATTTTTTGCTAGTACATTCCAATCAAGCTTTTAACTTCTTTTAATATTTTTTGAGCTTCAATACGAGCTTTAGCAGAACCTTCTGCAAGAATTTGTTTTACAATTTCAGGATGTTCTTCGTAATAACGTCTGCGTTCACGAATTTCTGCAAATCGTTCATTGATTTTTGCACCTAACTGGCGTTTGCAATCAGCACATCCGCGAGCACCTTTTTCGCATTCACATTTTACAGTTTCAACTTCTTCTTCTGAGCCAAATATCTTCCAATATTTGTAAGCTACTTCGCAATCCTCAGGATGACCCGGGTCATCTTTTCTCATTCTGCTTCTATCGGTTATAGCTGACATAACTTTTTTAGCTGTAACTTCTGCGGTATCAGAAATTTTAATATCATTATTAAAAGATTTACCCATTTTGTTTCCGTCTAAACCGCAAATCAAAGAACATTCGTTCAATTTTGGCTGAGCTTCATGGAAGAAATCTGTGTTATAGATATTATTAAATCTTCTTGTAATATCTCTGGTCAACTCAACGTGAGCAACCTGATCAATACCTACCGGTACAAAATCGGCATTAAACATCATAATATCAGCTGACATCAAAACAGGATAGCCCATTAAGCCATAGTTAATTTGAGAAGCCATACCCTCTTTTGATTTAAGAATCTTTGCCATATCCTTCAAGGTCGGATCACGCTCTACCCAGTTTTGAGGTGTAATCATACTTAAATAAATATGAAGTTCCGCAATCTCAGGAACTTGTGATTGAACATAAATCGTAGATTTTTCAGGGTCAATTCCGCAAGCAAGCCAGTCCATTGCAACTTCCAAAACATCTTGTTTAAGATTTTCTGTTTTGTCATATTTAGTAGTCAGAGCATGCCAGTCCGCAATAAAGAAATAACACTCATACTCATTTTGGAGTTTAAGCCAGTTATCTATTACACCCAAATAATGTCCTAAGTGTAATTTTCCTGTGGAACGCATTCCTGATACCATTCTTTGCATATATATACCTCGTTAAATCTTAAATACTCTAATCTGTCCCGCTTCTAAATCAACAAAGATTTTATTTTTGCGAGTTTTGCAAATATCTTGCCCTTGTATCATTTCAAGGACTTCGTCTTTCTTAATTCCTGCAACTTTTATTTTAACACGCTTTTGTGTATGTTTATAATCCAAATTTCCGACAACAAGGATTGTTTCACCTTGATAGCTTCTTGTATAAGCAAATACAGAAGGCTTATCAGTTTTAATCGGTGACCAAGTTCCTTTTGTTACTAAATCAAGATTATTTTTTCTAAACTCAAACGCATTCTTAAAATTAGTTTTAACTAAATCATTATTCCCTTGCGGTCTTCTTGAATAATTAAAAATATCTAATTTTCCTCTGTGAACAAAATAATAATCATCATCTGTTTCCGTAAAACAAGCTTTAGTATTCGCCCAAGGGTAAATATAATCATCGCCGAATTGAAATCCATCTATAAAGTAAGGATTGAACGGCAAGGTTGCTTCTAGCCAGCACATCATAACAGAAAGATTTTCGCCTTTTAAAATAATAGGACTTGTTTCATCATGTGTCGTAAACGACATTATCACACCTTTGCTCTCAGGATAAGATGTCAAAAGTTTTTTATTAAATTTTACATGTTCATATAGCTCGTCTGCTGTTTTCCAATCCTTAAGCCCGAAGAAGCTGCCGTAATATCCGTCAAAACCTGCTGAAAACAATTTGTCATACGGAGTAAACTCTGCATACTTAGAAGGAGGCTCTCTCCAAGAATCAGACGCCTCTGCCAAATATAAAAATTCCGGATTACGTTCTCTTGAATAATTAATTATTTCCTGCCAGAACTTAAACGGTTTTATAGTTGCGACATCAGCTCTTATACCATCAGCTCCGATATCCATAACCATATCAACAAATCGTTTATGAACATCCAAAACATCTTGATTTAAGCTTTCATCGTTACCTGTATTTAAAAGTCTTACATCAGTCCAATCAGTTGGCACAACAGAAAGTTGTTTTTTGTCTTTTATAAATAACTCAGGATTTGTTAAGAACAAATCATAACTGCCGCAACTCGGAAGATCAATTACAACCTTAATTCCGCGTTTATGGCATTCATCTACAAAATATTTAGCCTGCTCCATAGGAGTCATTTCTGAAGTTAAATCAACAAGCTGATGATTAATAGAATCAAAATCAGCGATAGCATACAAAGACCCCGCAGTCCCCAATGATTTTAACTTACCTACTGGAGTAATAGGAAGCACATGTAAAACATTTATCCCCGCAGCTTGAATTTCATCAAGACGTTCAACCGCGTTAATAAAATTTCCGCTTTCTTCGTTATTATCTATAATTCCGTTACCGTTAGTATCTTTTGCATTAAAGTTACGGATATTTATTCCGCAAATAACAGCCTTGTTATTCACAAACATCGTACGAAGTCCGTCTTGAGCAAACACACTTGAAGTCAGGGCAAAAAATGCTACTAACACTGTAAGAATTTTATTTTTCATTATCCCCTCCTTCTTTGATTATTTTAACACAAAGAAAAGAGTTTAATCAGTAAGTTCGGCTAAAATACAATTTGCAACTTCTTCTGCCGAATACTTGTCAGTCAAACATTCTCTTACAGAACCCAATTCAGAGATTGTTTTTTCCCTATGTTCCTTGTTGTACAATAGCTTCTCTGTTTCGTAGCAGATATTATCAATATTAAACTTAGCCTGAACAAGTTCCGGAACAATGTCTTTTCCTGTAATAATATTTGGCAAAGACACATTTTTTATACATCTTACCAATAAATAAACAAGATAAATAAACCAAGGTCCTTGATATCCGATTATCATAGGAGTTTGATATAAAGACGCTTCCAAAGCAACCGTACCTGATGCAAGAATCAATGAATCAGACACGCTCAACAGTGCATGGTTTTCACCCTTAATAACCTTAAAATCTGTATCTTTAATATATTTATCAAAAATCTTATCGCTCAAATTCGGAGCATGCGAAATACAGAACTGTAATTCAGGATGTTTTTTCTGCAAAACTTTAGCTGATTTAATAAAAGTATCTGCAAGATAAAAAAGTTCAATCGGTCTTGAGCCTGGGAAAACAGAAACAAGCGGACGATTAATATCCAGTCCGTGTTTTGCAAAAAACTCTTCTTTATTCGCTTTATCAGGAAGCTGCTTTATCAGAGGATGACCGCAAAAATGAACATCAATACCTTCTTTTTTATACATTTCTACTTCAAACGGGAATATACAAAGCACTTTATCAACACACTTCTTTATCCCTTTTATTCGCCATTTCCGACTCGCCCAAACCTGAGGTGGAATATAATGAAAAACTTTAATCCCTTTACCTTTAAGCCTTTTTGCTACACGCAAATTAAAAGTACCGTAGTCAATTAACAAAACTAAATCAGGTTTATACTCTTCTAAAATATATTCACAAACATTTTTTTCCAATTGCAAATGCTCAATTGCCATTTTGAAATTAAAACCAAAAGCCGCCATCTTGGAATGGTCACAAAAAAGAGTAGCACCTGCATTCTTGAGATTATCTCCGCCAATCCCTTGAACCTCAATATCAGGATTTTGGGATTTAAGAATCTCTAACACACGACCGGCATGAATATCTCCCGAATATTCGCCTGTTATAACAAAAACTTTTTTCATACACTAAACTGCCATTACTACAATATTATGCTTATTTGCATACTTAATAACTTCTTCCTGATCAACAATAATTGTTTCACCGGCTTCCACCGCTATTAAATCTGCCTTATATTTTTTCATTGTCTTAAGAGTACGAAGCCCGATTGCAGGAATATCAAAACGCTTATCCTGATGAGGTTTTGCCACCTTAACCACTCTTGAATTCTTCTTTGCAATTTTACAACCGCGTTTGATACATTTATCAGTACCCTCGATAGCTTCTACAGCCATAATCATTTTATCTTTAATAACAACTGACTGTCCGATATCAAGCTTTCCGCTTTCTTTTGCAAGCCAGTATCCGTAATTAACATCGTCAACCTGTTCCTGAGTCGGTTGAACTTTACCCAACACTCCTGACGGAATCATAAGATTTTTTATAAACAAAGTTTGATCTAAAATCGTAATACCAATCTTCTCAAGCTCTTCAATAATCATAAGCATAACTTTATCATCATTAAGACGAATTGCTTTTTTAATGAACTCTACAGCACGCGCGTCAAACTTAGGGCGTTTAAGAAGAACTGTTTTATTAACTTTGCCTAAAAATGTAATCTGTTTAATCCCTTCTTCCTTAAGAGCATCTTCAATCTTTTGAACTTCTCCAGGACAAAATGAATAAACTTTAGAACAATATTTTTTTAACTGCGAACAGTTATCATTAGAAAGCGAAATTGCTACAACATCAAATCCGTTTTCTTTAGCATACTGCGCCATTTTTACAGGCAATAACCCATCACCTGCAATCAATCCCTGTTTTTGTTCCAAAGCCGTTGACATTACTCTTAAATCCTCCAATATATCATATATAATACAATAAACATAGGATTTAAGTAAACAATAGCTTAATATTTGTTATCAAAACTAACTACATTCTCTTGCCGAAAATACTTTTTAACATAGCAACAAAACCCATTCCGTTTTCTGCTCTGTCTTTAAATTTTTCGTAATTATCAGCAACAAACTGATTGCGAGAATCTACAGCCTTAAGTCTTTCTAAATACTCTAAAGCTCCTGTGTAATCACCAATCGAATCTCTAAATACAGCTAATTTTTGAAGCGCATTTGAATTTTTCGGTTCTAATTCAACTAATCTTTCATAGAATTCACACGCTTTTGTAAAATCTTTCATCCCCTCAAGCTGTACTGCAATAGTTTCAATTAGCTCAGCATTTGAATTATTAAACTGATACGCTGTTAAAAACTCATTTAACGCAACATCTTTTTCACCCTTTAAGATGTTAAATTTTCCCCAGTTAATATGTTCATTAAACGAATCACCTGCTTTTTCATAAATCAAAGCACGCATTTGATAAATCAAAGGCGAATTAGGGTCAAGCTTTGCGTACTCGTCAATCTCTGCAAAAGCCTCGTCTTTCATATTTTTTTGGAAATAATATTGAGCCAAAAGCGAATGCAAAATCGGCTGGTCTTTATATGAATCTCTAACTCTGTTTAAAATTTCAAATCCTTCTTCATTTCTGTCCAAATCCATCAACGCACGAGCTTTTGTTAAATCACTTTTTGTAAGCTCTAATGCTTTATCAGGCTGTGAGTTTCTAATATAATATCCTGCAAGAATTTCATCAAAGCCTTCAAATTTATGATCGTTATATCCACGGCTAAGAATTTCTATTGAAGCAACAATACCTTCTGTTTTTTCATACAATTCTGCTAATTTCAAATAAGCAATTGGATTTTCTTCATCATAGTCTACAATTTTCAAATATTCATCAATAGCTTCCTGATACTTTTCCTGTCCTTCAGCAAGTCCTGCAAATAAATAGCGGGCAGGAAGAGACTCTGTCTGATCTTTTGAAGCATCAATAGCTTTTCTGTAATCATTTTTAGCGTGACTAAACTGTTGCTGAAGCGAATGTAAATTTCCTCTTAAAAGATAATACTTAAACTTATCTTCATGCACAAATAAATCAATTAATTGCTCATGCGCTAGAATATTTGGCGGATCAACTTCAAGAATTCTTCCGTAATAAGCTTTTGCCTCATCTTTTTTATCAAGAATCAAAGCCAGATGACCAAGCTTTGTAAGTAGTTCCACATCACCCTGTTTGTTCGGAAGCTCTTTTCTGTATTCGGCATAAGCCTCATCGTATTTTTCATCCATTTCAAGTTGTTCTGCTAGTTTCATTCGCTTATCCCCTAATTATATTTATTTTGCGCAACAGCAATGCCTTCTTTAAAGAAACATTCTATGCCGTTTTTAGCATTTGATAAAACACCTTTTAAATTTTCAAGTTCCTCTTTTGAGAAGTTTTGTAATACAAATACTTCTGACGGAAGATTTGGCTGTGGGCCAATCCCAATCTTTAACCTTGCGACATTTTTAGCCCCAAGATGCTGTATAACTGATTTTATCCCGTTATGCCCGCCATCAGAACCGTTTGCGCGGAATCTGATTTTACCAAGCTCCAAAGATAAATCATCATATACAATCAAGATATCCTCAATCGGAATCTTATAATAATCCATAACTGCGCGAACCGCTTCACCCGATAGGTTCATAAAAGTGGTTGGTTTTATTATTAAATAATCATCCACTCCGTTACGAAGATTTGTCATAAGACATTTCAAGCGCGAATTTTCGCGAAAATTCAGATTATTATTAAGCGCAATACTATCCGCAAGCATAAATCCTACATTATGTCTTGTGAATGTGTATTTACTACCGATATTACCCAATCCGACAATTAGCTTCACTTGAATCGCCTCATATTTTTCATCATCTGATGCATTGAAAGCTTACCTGCACCTTGAGCACCAAATTTGCCTGCCATTTTGCCCATACTGGACTTCAAATCAGACATACCCTTCATCATTTTGCGCATTTGCTCAAACTGATTTATGAATATATTCACGTCATGCAGCGGAATCCCCGAACCTTGAGCAATACGTTTTTTACGAGAAGAATTCATCAGCTCAGGATGTTCGCGTTCCTCTGGAGTCATTGACTGAATAAAGACTTCAATTCTTTTAAACTGCTTTTCACCTTCGTGTGAAATCATCTGCCTGTCATCTTTTGAAATTTTAAGTCCCGGAATCATTCCCAACAATTGGTCCATTGAACCAAACATTTTCATCTGAGACTGCATTTTCAAGAAATCATTGAAAGAAAATTCAGCTTTTGCCATTTTCTTTTCCATTTCCTGCGTAGTCTTTTCATCGAAAACTTCTTGAGCACGTTCTACAAGTGAAACAATATCACCCATTCCCAGAATTCTATCTGCCATTCTTTGCGGATAAAAATCTTCCAGAGCATTAAGCTTTTCACCTGTACCTGTTAATTTAATAGGCTTACCTGTGCAGTAAACAATACTCAAAGCCGCACCGCCTCGAGAGTCCCCATCAAGCTTAGTAAGTACAAGCCCTGTAATACTAAGTTGCGCATCAAAGTTTTCAGCAACATTAACAGCTTCCTGACCGGTCATAGAGTCAATTACAAGAAGTTTTTCAGCAGGTTTAAAGACTCTGTCAATCAATAACAGTTCAGCCATCATCTCAGTATCAATCTGCAAACGGCCAGCCGTATCAAGAATCAACACATTAAAATTCTTTTCTTTAGCATAATTAATTGCACTGCTGATAATCGCCTGAACATCCGTACCGTCTTGTGAAAAAACTTCAACCCCGATTTGTTCACCCAATGTCTTTAACTGGGTAATCGCAGCCGGACGATAAACGTCACACGCTACAAGAAGCGGATTCTTGCCTTCTTTTTTCAATTTAACAGCCAGCTTAGCAGAAGAAGTTGTTTTACCGCTTCCTTGAAGCCCCAACATCATTATTAAAGACGGGCTACCTGAAAAATTCAGAGGATTTGTGTCTTTGCCTAAAAGATTAATCAACTCATCATGAACAATCTTGACCAGTTGTTGTGAAGGATTAACCCCTCTTACAACATCTTCACCCTCAGCTCTGTCTTTTATATTGGAAATAAAAGACTTAACTACACGCAAGTTTACATCCGCCTCTAAAAGAGCTCGTCTAATCTCTCTTAAAGCATCTTGCATGTTCTCCTGAGTCAACTCGCTCTGACCGGAGGTTTTGGCTATAATATCCTGTAATTTATCTGATAACGATTCAAACATCCGTTAATACCCCTTTTTCACAAGGGTACCACAAACATGCTCAGATGTTAACCGAAGACACTAAAGTTGCGCTCAATATTATCGTTTCTAACTTGTTCCAAACCTTGAAGCATTTGTTGAATTGCAGATTGTTCAGTTTCCAAATCCTTCATTCTGGTATCAATTCTGGTTTCCTTAGAATTAATGATACTCTTTTTGTGTTCATATTCTTCAAGAGCCAAATTTTGAACATCAGTATCATTGACTGTATAAACATGTTTATTGTTTGCAGCAATATCTGTTGAATACTCATAAGCAAACTTTGCAGAGCCATCATCATTTTGACCGTCAGCATAAACACTCTTTTGCATTGTAGTCAATGTATAAGTACCATTCTGGAGCATTTCGTTAAGATAATTTTTATCTGTAACTTTTTCATTATAAGTCCAACCTTTATCAGCTATTGCGGTAAAAATTGCATCATAATAATCAATTAAACTCTGTTCATCAGCAGTTAATACCCCTGCAAGAGCAGTTTCTGCAGCTCTATACTGAGCAAGGCCTTCTTCTTCTTTGATATGCCAAGCATCATGTGCACTCTGCCATTCTGAATATCCGGATTTAGAAGTATCATACCATTCATAGTTAACTTTATTAGAACCAGTATATCCATTGCTTTCAGAAACAGAAGCACCTGCTGCTGATAATGCTTGTTCAACAAGACCTTTTACATTAACTGTATATTCTCCTGATTTACCGTTTATTACAGCGCCGCTAACATCACCGTTTGCGATTGAAGTTTGATAACCTGAAATAGTATTATCAATACCTTTGTTAAACTTTTCTGTATCAATATCAGGGAAGAATTTTGCAAGAGATTTTAACTGATTACCGATTCCTGTTAATTCGGAAGAACCGGAAATCTTGATAGTTTTACCGTTATTATAAGCATCCGCCCAATCGTTTGCCCCGTCAAAACTTCCACCGCCGGTTGTTGAACCTAGATTTTTAAGCAAACCTGCAGTTCCCCCGTCACCTTTACATTTTTTCAAAAGCGGATCAATATTTCTTTCTTTTTCATTGTATAAAGTATCTAAATTAGCCTGAGCAGCATCAAGGTCAGCCTGATAAGAAGCAGATGACTCTAATTTTGTGGAATCAACACCTGCTAGTTCAGAAAGAATTTGAGTTCTGTTGCTCATATAATCTCCGCCTGCAGTACCGTTTAGAGATATCATTTCAGCATATTTTTGATAATTTGCTGCAATTACGACAGCACCTGCTGAAGAGGTTAACAAATAAGGCTGTTGTAAGTTCATTGCACTTGGCTTCATTAAATTTGCATAACTTAAGTCAATATAAGATACGCCTGCATTATTAGACCATTTTAAAGTTTTAGTATTCAAAGATTCACGATAATCAGATGATACTTTTCTCATTTCACGGGAAAGCGTAACCTTTTCATTAGAAAGGCGTGTAAGCTGCAAACCGATATCATTTTTGCGGCTTGTAAGCTGTAAGAATCTGCCTTGTGATGCTGCCATTCCCATAGTTTAAATCGCTTTCCTTTATAATTGTCCCTTTTCTATGTATTACGGCTAATTAAGGCGAAATCTTTAGGTTTTATAAGAAAATTGTTACAAAAATTTACATATATAAAAAGAAAAAGGCTGCAGATTTTTTATCTGCAGCCATAAGTTGTATTTGTAGCAACAACTTATTATTAATTTTTTATTTTTTCTAAAGCTTCAAGACGTTTT
>CAMTNN010000022.1 GCA_947073895.1 uncultured cyanobacterium | reverse complement strand
ATCTTTAGCAATTCCTTTGTCTTCAATCATAGCCATAACAATATGTTCAGGTTGAACTTCGGTATTTTTGTAAAAGTCTTTTTTTGCATTCGCTGCGAAAATTATTTCTTGCGAATAATTAGTAAATTTTTCAAAATTAATCATGATTTTTAAACTCCGTATATTATCATTTTAATGATTTTTTTCAAAAATCAAGGAAAATTAATTAATTTTTAACAATTGTAATTTGTCAATAGAAATAAATTTTCATAAAATCATACAAATACATGATGTCAGATTTTTTAAAAGATTTATGATATTAGTGGGGAGATTGTATATTATGTTAAACACTACATTGCAGGAACAACCTACAACCATTTCTGAATCCATTACAAGAAACTGGACTGAACAGGCGCTTGAATGTTATCGTCTTAACGGCAACTGTGCAGAATGCTCAATCCGCAAAGCACATTACTCTTTTGACTGTCAAATGCCAAAAGTGGTAGAAATCTTGAAAATGGTTAACGGTGAACCTAACTAAGATAGTTTCTCATTAAAAACTACATCATCAAAGTTTTTACGAACTTTGACGGTTTCTTTGTTCTCCGCATCATAACCCAACGTAATAATTGTTGAAATAATCTGATTATCATTCAAATTCAGTGCTTGTTTTGCTTTTGCTGAAACTTCAGGTAAAACAGCTGTAATTTCACTTCCAAAAGCACCAATTATACAAGAAGAAACACCTAACGAATGAGCTTCAAGCATCATATAAGAAACAGGATAAATTACTTGTTCCAATGAGCGAATCAAAATTCCGTTTTCACACTGCAGCGCAGGATTCAAAGCAGGCTTTTGAATATGAGTAATTTTAGCATCTTCCCAAGCCTGAGTATCTGCTACGCAAACAATCACTGCATCTGCGTTCTTAACCTGAGGTTGACCTATTGAAAGTTCTGAAAGTAAATCTTTTGTTTCCTGATTTTTAACAAGAATAAATTTCCAACACTGAACATTCATCCAAGAATGAGCAAGGCGTCCTGCTTCAAGAATCTTATGCAAATCCTCATCAGGAATATGTTTATCCAAATATTTTCTTACGCTTTTTCTTGATGAAATAAGTTCTAAAATGTCTGCCATAATCTATTCCTCCGCTAAAACAATTGTAAAATCACTGCCAACTGAGAATGTTTCAGTCGGGTCATAAATGAATTGTGAATTCTGTATCTCAGGGATTTTCTTTTCTAACCAGTTAAAGAAATCCAAAGTAACCATATTTTTATTTGCAACAAATCTTGAATGTGAAAGATGTGTAATCTTAAGCATATTGACTTCAAATCCTAAATCATTAAGTTTATCTTTCAAAGCTTGTGCATCATCTTCACGTCTTGGGGAATACATAATTCCGCCTTTGAATTTTACACCTTCAAGGTTTGGTTTGTCTCTGTAAATCATTCTGTTAATAACTTCTTGTGTCTTTACAGGGTCAAGAATCCAGTAGCTTATGTAACCTTTTTGGTTTGGCGCACCAGGAAGAGTTGCGATTTCAATTTTGTTTTTATCAATACTTCTTGCCATTGCAGCGTATTGTGAAAGTTCATAAAAACTCATATCGGTTTTTACGGAAGAATTTAATGCATTAATAACTTCAGGTATCTTTGGAATTACCTGCGGAGAATGTAATCTGTCAAATAATCCTTTGATAAACCATTGTTGACGCTGGGTTCTTCCGATGTCTCCAAGTCCGTCTTTTCTGTAACGTAAATATCCGACAGCCTGTTTCCCGTTAAGAACTGTATTTCCTTTTTGCAAATCAATATGAAGTTTGCCTGCGTAATCGTTGTAATACATACGTTTTTCAACGTAAATAGGAATTCCGCCTAAAGCATCAACAGTTTTTTCTACTGCGCTGTCATGAACAATAATATATTTATCAATTTTTATACCAAAAGTTTCTTTAAGAGTCTTTTTAACAAGATTTATCCCGCCTAAAGCGTGAGCAGAATTGATTTTTTGCACTCCTTTGTTATCGGGAAGATAAACTTTACTGTCACGAGGAATAGAAATTGCTTTAATAGAATGAGTTCTTGGGTCAATATTAACTACAATAATTGTATCAGAACGTGTACCTTCCCACATATCAGTGCCACTGCCATTTGAATCAACGCCGAGAAGTAAAATATTTTGTTTTCTCGGGGTGAAAGGCACATTGAATCCTTCTTTTTCACTGCGTGAGAATTTAAAAAGTCCGCTCATATCTTCCGATACAGAAGGATTGTCTCCCATAAAAAAATTATTTGCTACAAGAATCACACAAACAATAACTGCACATAAAAGCGCTGTAACAATTGTAAAAACGAGTTTAACAAGATTTGATGATTCTTCTTTGTCTTTGCGTATATTTTGTAAAAATGCTCTATATTCTTCTTGCTGACTGTTTATAGTTTTCATGACTAGCCTCTTTATAATAAAAATTATATTATAAAGAATCTAAAATCTCCAAGGTCAAATGGCTTTTTTAACAAAAATATATATATTTAATCCAACCAGCTTGAACCCGCTGGTCGTCCCACCCAAAGGACGACTCCGAAGTGCACTCTCAACTTGTAATTTTATAAAATGTCGTCCGCCCCTTGTTGAAAAATAATGCGACCGGTTTGGTTGATTTCGATAGGTTTGTTAAGGTGTTTTATATATTCGCAGGTTACAAAATCTTTGTTGAACGGGTATTCTGTACATTCTTCTTTAGGAGCTAAAATGTCTAAATCACCGCCCCAGGACATAACAAATGAGTCTGCAACGATTTTGTATGTTTTGTCTTCACGAGGATTATCGATGTCTATTTTGTGCTCTAAACCTTCGTTGTCTACGAAAGTCATACCTGTTAAGATTCCTTTTTCAGGGTTGACTGAATATTTTAATCCTGAAACAGCTATAAGTCCAGGTTTGTTTCCTTGAGTTGTGTATGTTTCTCTTACAGCGCGTTTGAACATGTTTACGAGAGTTTTTTCAGGAACATCTGCAACGGAAATTTTATCTGCAAACGGTGCGATATCTTTAATATCACTTGAATCAATTACGCCCTCTCGGAAAAAGTCTCTAGTTCCGCTGTTATTCCATAATCCGATTTCTGCATTTAATTCATAACGCATTGCATCGCACATAAAGTTTGCATGCGGATTTTCTTTTGTTAAATCAGTTACGGGTTCTGGTGCATATTTGATATATCCGATTTTTTCCGGTTTGCCTAAAATTGAATCAAAGATGTATTGATTAATTAGGTTTTTTTGGAAATCTCTTGTTTTTCCTATGTTATTTTGTGCTTTTGTAATGACACCATCTTTATCAAAAGTTAGATTTAATTCTCCAAAATGAACTCCGTTTTTTCCGGCTTCAGTAATAATAACCGGCTCACCTGATTCTGAATAAAGTAAGTTTTCACCTTCTTTAATATCTTTAATAAGTTCATGAGTATGACCACCAATTATTACATCAATTCCGTCGGTATTTTCTGCTACTATTTTATCTGTTTTGTTACCAAGGTGGGAAAGTAAAAATATTTTATTAATACCTTGTTCTTTAAGTCTGTTTGCTTCTTGTTGAATATCTTCAATAGTATCTTCCAGTTCATCAATTGAGCAGTCTGTATGGTAATCCGGATGTGTAGCTCGTGAAAACATATCTATTGGAGATGCGCCGATTAATCCGATTTTTTCACCTTTTACTTCTACGATAGTTGATTTTTTGATAACTGATTTTAAATCTGAGCGATCAAACTTTTTAATATCATCAATATTTTCATTTTCTAACAGTTCTTGATTAAAGTTTGCAGAAAGCAATTCACCTTTGAAACTGTTTGTAATATCAACGCAGTCTTTTTGTGTAGTATCAAGTTCATGGTTTCCAAGAGCACTTGCTTTTATATCGGCAAGGTTCAAAAACTGTACAGTTGCTTTATGAACCGCCTGATTGTTTTCATCTCCTACATAATTATCGCCCGCAGAAAGTTTTAAGTCCCCTTTCAGTCCGGATAAAATACGCATCATATTATTTGTCGAACCGTGAATATCATTTACATAGCCGACGGACAGCTCAAATGTATCATTCTTCGGTTGTTTTTCTAATTTGTTTGGATTTGAACTTTTGAATGAATAGTTATATTGGTTGAAATTGTATGGGGATATTTTTAGATTCATATTTTCCTGCTTTATATTAATTGTTTTCGTAAGTTATACGTCCTGAATGATTGATAACGATAGGTTCTTTGTGTTCTTTTAAGTATTCACATATTAAAAAATCTTTATCATAAGGGAATTTGTTAATATATTCTTCTTCCTGAGCTAGAATGTCATAATCAGCACCAGCTGACATTAAAAATTCATCTGTTACGACTTTGTATAATTTATCTTTTCTAGGGTTATCAACATCTATAATTTCCTTGTTGCCATTGTTGTCAATAAAGCTCATAGAGGTAAGGGTTCTTTTTTCAGGATTTACAGAATATTCAAGGCCTGAAACCGCTACCAATCCCGGTTTATGAGCCGGATTTTTATAAGTATTTTCTATTGCGTGTTTAAACATATCTACAATGACTTTTTCAGAAACATTTGCTGTTACAACATAATCCAAGAAAGGTGCCATATCTTTTACATCGCTTGAATCAACAATTCCTTCATGGAAAAAGTTCCTTACGCCGCTGTGATGCCATAATGCGATATCAGAATCAGTTTTTTCTTTGAGAATATCGCAAGCAAAGTTTGCGTGAGGGTTTTCATCTGACAAAGATTGAGGCGGAGGTGGTGCTTGTTCAACAATACCTACAATTTCAGGCTTGCCAAGTAAAGTGTCAAACAGATATTGATTAATCATGTTTTTAGAAAATAATCTTGTTTCGGCAATATTATTTTGAGCTTGTTTTATAACACCTTTTTTGTCAAATGTCAGATTTAAAAGTCCGAAATAGTTTCCATCACGACCAGCTTCTGTAATAATAACCGGTTCTCCGGATTTTGAATAAAACAGATTTTCATTTTCTTTAATATCACGAATCAATTCATGAGTATGACCGCCAATTATTACATCAATTCCTTTTGTGTTTTGCGCTACAATTTTATCACGCTTATTTCCAAGGTGAGAAAGTAAGAATATTTTGTTAACACCTTTTTCTGTAAGTTCATCAGCTTCTTCCTGAATTTCTTCTATAGTGTCTTCAAGGGAATCTATTGAGCTATCAGTGTAATAATTTGGATGAGTCAGTCTTTCAAACATATCCATAGGAGATGCGCCGATTAATCCGATTTTTTCTCCTTTAACTTCTACTATGGTTGATTTTTTTATATGTTTGTCCAGTTCTGCCCGACCCAGTTTTTCTATTTCATCATCATCCTGATCTTCAAGTGGTGATTTTTTATAATTTATAGACAGCATATCGCCATTAAAATTGTTTATTGCATCGATACAATCTTTTTGTGTTGTATCGAGTTCATGGTTTCCAAGAGCAGAAGCTCTGATTTTAGCTTTGTTTAAAAATGCTGTTGTAGCTTTTCTAACACCTTGATTTTTTTCATCTCCGATATCATTGTCCCCTGCTGAAAGTCTTAAATCGCCTTTGATACCGGATAAAATACGCATCATATTATTTGTTTGACCGTGCAGGTCATTTACATATCCGACTGATAATTCAAACGAGTCCATTGGAATAGGTTTTGGGGAAAATGTTGAAGGTTTTTTATCATCACCTTTAAAATTAATTTGGTGAAACGGAGTGATATTAAATTTAGGAATATTAAAGTTCATAAACAACCCTTTTCATTCATTTATACTAAAACTGGTCAAAATAAAAATTGCCCCGTTTAAAAATATTTTTACAAATATTAATATTTTAAACGGGACAATTTTAATAATTGATATTTTGTTGGCTTTTACATCGATAAACATGTTAGAGCCTTTCTTAAGATTTCTTCCGGGTTCGAAGAATCCTCGACTGTAGATATTACTTTTGATAAAGCGTCTTCGATTTCTTTGTTATCATACCCGAGAGAAAGCATAATTGATTGAGCGTCGGAAATTGCCTGATTTTGTGGCAGAACACCGTTTGATTTAGGTAGTTCGGTTTTCATCAGTTTATCTTTGAGTTCAAGAATAATCTTTTGTGCAAGCTTTGGACCAACACCTTTAGCGCGGGTAAGTTCTTTGAAGTTTCCGTCAATTACAAAAGAAATCAGGTCGCATGCATCAAATTCATTAAGCAGTGCAATTGCCATTTTTGCGCCGACTCCGGAAACTGATAAAAGAATTTGGAATATGTCTCTGGTTTCTTTGTTGGAGAAACCATAAAGGTTCATTGAGTCTTCTCTATGTAAAAGTGAAGTATAGAATTTTTGAGAAACATCTTCGGATGTATTAAAATTAATAAAATCTTGTTCGGTTATTTCTAATAAATACCCAACACCATAGGTTTCAATCGTTGCAAAAGTGCCTTTGGAAGTCTTGCGTTTATCGGTTAAAAATCCTTTTACATAGTCGTACATATTCTAAAAATCCCTATGAGAGATTATATAACAAAAAAGAAGTGAAAGACAAGAGCGAGTTATTTATATTTAATTTTTACCGGTTTGAATCCACTTGTAAAGCCACCCTTGTTAAAAAATAAAAAGAGGGGCTTTACAAGAAAAAATGTTTTGTGTAATATAAAAAAGCAAACCAATTAAATAATTCTGGAGGAGTGCCAGAGCGGTTGATTGGAGCGGTCTTGAAAACCGTCGAACATGCGAGTGTTCCGTGGGTTCGAATCCCACCTCCTCCTCCATTTAGAAAGAGTCCGAAAGGACTCTTTTTTTATTTATTAAAATTATTATAACTAGACACATAAATTGATAATGTCTGACACATAGATTGATAAATTTTCAATTTGAATGATATTAAGGGAAGAATTTATCAAACTAAATGTCTGACATTTTTGATAATTATCAATTTATATGTCCGACATTTATTTTAATAAATGTTTCTAATTTTACACCTATTATATTAATATATATAATTAGTTTATTAAGAAAGGAGTGCTTTATGAATAAAGAAGAATTAGTAACAGAAATTTCAAAATCTGCAAAAGTAACTAAAAAAGAGGCTGAAGCAGTATTATCCGCAACTATTGAAACTATTGAGAATACTGTAAAAAAGGGTGACAAAGTTACTCTTGTTGGATTTGGAACATTTGAATCAAGAAAAAGAGCAGCAAGAACAGGAAGAAATCCACAAACAGGCAAGGAAATTAAAATTGCTGCGAAAACAGTTCCTGCATTTTCTGCCGGTAAAAAATTTAAAGAAGCAGTTGCTAAATAGTTATTAAATAATAATTAAAAAGACGGAATTCATATTTGAGTTCCGTCTTTTTGTATTTTTATTATTTTATTATATGCAGGACATGTCGTTCATAACATAAACAACAGCACCAATAATATTCACACTATCAGTTTTTAAATCCACTTCAAATGGTTGGTATATTGGGTTATCGCTTTTAACTAATAATTTTCCCGGCATATATTGCAGGCGTTTTACAAATAAGGCGTTTTCTATTCTTATTGCATAAATACCGTCATTTATATATTCTTTTACACTTGTATCTACTATTATTTGCGAACCGTTTTTAATTCTGCTGTTACCACCATCCATTGAATCGCCTCTGACGGTAAACATAACCAAATTATTTACATTTGCACTTATATGCTTTTTAATCCAATCTTTACCGAATGACACAAAATCTTTAGTTGATTCAATCTCTTCAGTTAATGAGCCAAATCTTGCCGATACATCCATATTTACAACAGGAATAAATACTGTGTTGGATAAATCAATATTTGCAGGCATATTTGCTTTTGATTTATCTTCTTCAGATACAAACATCTCTCCGACACCCTGTAAAAGCCAAAAAGGATTGGCATCATATACTTTGATTAATCCGCTGATATACGAAACACTAGGTTGTCTTTGTCCACCCTCATAACCATAAATGGTCGGTGCGGTAATTTTACATCCGTTTTTCAATAGCTCTTCGCAAAATGCATCAATCCCCGAAGATACCTGCATTCTAAATGATTTTAATCTCTCTTGTATAGTCATTTGTAATAGCACTCCTTTTCAAAAAACATGTTTGCATAAATTATTCAAATTTTCAACAAAACTATTCGCAACTTCTTTACAATACTTCATATTTTAATATATCTTTATGCGTTATTTAATCAGTATTTTAAAATTATGAATTAAATTTTTCTTGTTACTTTGTTCACAATTTTACTAAAATCATTGACGCAGTATTCATTTTTAAATAGTATATTAAATAATGAATAACAAAATTTAAAAATCGATTAGAGGACGGAGAGAATGAGGCTATCGTTAAATCAAAAATATATCATTGGTTTAAAAGAATTGAAGATGACTCAAAGTGACTTAGGGAAAGAGTTAGGCTTCTCTCGTAACTATATAAATATGCTTATTAAAGGTAGCCGAAAAAATGAATTATTTGACCAATGGATGAAAGAAAACGTACTGATTTTATTCAAAAACAAAAGGAGTGTTAAATAATGAATAACACTTCAGATGTTTGGTTAAATATTGAAGAAGTTTGCAGTCTTACTAATAGTAAAAAAGAAACAATTAGAAGAAAATGCAAATCCGGAGAATACAAGTGTAAATTTGAGCTTGCAGGTAGGAATAAAAATTATCAAATTCTGTTGTCATCTATGCCTTTGAAGTATATCGAAAAGTATAAATCATACCTTACACCGACTTCACAAAATGAAGTAGAACAAAGTTTAGAGGCATATTCTAATGCTCCAAAATGGATGAAAGCTAAAGCTGAAAAATATTTGGAACTGTTTAGACTAACAGAAGGAATGACATATCAAGAAAAAATAGATTTTCTTGCAGACTGGTCGCAAAAATATCCTCATAAAAAAGCTTGCTATTCTTCCCTGACAATAGCTTTGAAAAAATATTCTTGTGGTGGAATAACAGCTTTATTATCCCATTACGGAAATCATAGAAAAGGTTTCAGCAAAGTTGATAACGAATGCTTTGAATATTTTAAAAGTATTTATTTAAGAGAAGGTGCTCCTTCTGTTGAAACGGCTTGGAGCATAACATTAGGATTTGCAAAACGGCAGGGATTTGACTGCGTTAGTAATTTTCCAACAAGCAAAACCTTCATCAGAAGATTAAGAAGTGAAGTGCCTGAACAAGCTATTTTTATCGCAAGATATGGCGAATCAGCTTGGAATAAAAAATATGCAAATTATGTTCCAAGAGATTATTCAAACTTAAATGCCGGAACTTGTTGGGTATCAGACCATGCTCAAATAGATGTTGCAGTCGATTTCAATGGAACGGTTTGTTTCCCTTGGGTTACAGTATTCAGAGATGCAAAAACTTCAAAATGGCTAGGTTGGTTTTTACACGCAGATTCTCCAAATTCTGACCATATTTTTCAAGCATTTTATTATGGAGTTCTAAATTTTGGAATTCCTGAAGATGTTTATCTTGATAATGGTAAAGACTATCGCTGTAAAGATTTTGCAGGTGGTAGAACAAGAATCGTAAAAGTTAAACATAAAAAAGACGGTGGTTCTTTAATTCAGAATCTCGGCATACACATCCATTTCGCACTCCCCTATAATGCCCAAACAAAACCTGTGGAAAGGGACTTTTTGAAAATAAAAGAATTCCTTTCCAAAGGGTTTGTTGGGTATCGTGGAGGCAAAATTACCGAAAGACCTGAAAAATTAAAGAATGAGATTAAAAACAATCAAATTATGAAATTTGATGATTTTAAAATTTTATTTGATAAGTTTATTGAAAATTATTTAAACAAAAAACCATCAAAAGGCAAAGTCTTGCAGGGCAAGTGTCCTGACGAGTTATGGGCTGAAGAATTTACCAATAAAAAAGTTATCAGCAGAGATGCCTTAAAATTGTTTTGCATGAGAACTACAAACAATATAACAATCAAAAGAAATGGCATTTTTGATTCTCAATTGCAAATTTCTTATTGGGCAGAGTGGATGATTACCGAAAAAGGCAGAAAGGTTTATATCCGCAGAGATATTAACGCTTACCAAGAAGCTTGGGTATTTGATGCTCAAACAGATGAATATTTAGGTAAAGCAAATGCAAACCAGCCTGCATCGTTCTTGGCAAATACGGATATCGAAAAGAGCGAATACCAAAAACAAGTTGCAATTAAGAATAAAGAAAAGAAAATTTTAAAATCATATATTAAGACAAAATATAATCCTACAAATGAGGATATTGTTGAAAATCTGATTAATAGTCTTGATAAAGTTGATTTCAAATCAAACGTAAAAGTATCAAAAATATCTAATACTAAGATGGATATGGTTGTAAAAGAGGAAAAGAATAACAATTCTATTCCTGCAAAATATGTTACCCCAATTCAGCCAAAGAAAAAACTATATCTCACAGAAGCTGAAAAACGTAGAGATTTAGAGAAAAAGGCTATATAGGAGGAATTATGAGTTTAATTGATGAATTACACAAGTTAATGAAAGAAAAGAAATATACTTTTGCATATACTGCAAAAGCAATGAATATTTCTTCAACAGCACTACACTTATGGCTCAACGGTAACTATAAAGGTAATGTCAAAAAAATTGAAGAAGCAGTTTCTCATTTTATTGATATTGAAAAATTGCGTGAAGGCAGAATTAATATCGATTTTGTTGAAACAAGTGTCGCACAGGATGTTTTCAATATTGCAAAAGTTTGCCACGTTGAAAATGAGATTGGAGTTTGTTGTGGTGTTGCAGGTGTTGGAAAAACATTTGCTGTTAAAAAATATGCCATTGAAAATCCTGATGTTATTCTAATTGAGGCAGATTTAGGCTATACTCCGAAAGTTTTGTTTTCGGAAATACACAAAAAATTAGGATATGACGGATGTGGCACAATTCATGCAATGTTTAGCGATATTGTTGATAAACTTAAATCTTCAGGTCGATTAATAATTATAGATGAGGCAGAGCATTTGCCATACAAATCACTTGAATTGGTAAGAAGAATTTATGACAAAGCAAATGTCGGAATTTTATTAGTCGGAATGCCACGTTTAATAACTAATTTAAAAGGCGAAAAACGTCAATATGCACAATTATTCTCTAGGGTTGGAATGTATGCAAAATTAGAAGTTTTAAATGACGATGATAAACAAGCTATTATCTCTTCACTCCTTCCGAATTACAAACACATCTACCCCATTCTTTCTGCGTTCTGTGCAGGCAATACGAGAGTTCTGACCAAACTTTTGGTCAGAGCAATCCGTATTGCTGAATTGAATGAAGTTGAAGTGGATGAAGAGGTAATAAAAGCAAGTGTAAAACAGATATTGGTGTGAGGAATTATGCAAGACTATACAAAATTTGAAAGATTTTTATACACCTTTTTAATACTACTTGCAGTCTTTATATTTGGAGTGCAAATCGGAATTGCACATGGAAAAGAATTACAAAGGCAGGAACATTATGAGTACATCACTACAAATTAAACAAATTCATACTCTTAAAAATATATTGGGTCTTGATGACGACTTATATCGTGAAATGCTCGCAAGTTTCGGTGTTTACAGTTCAAAAAAACTTACTGAAACCGAAGCCAATATCCTGATTGAAATTTTGCAGGATAAAACAAAAAAATTAAAACTAGCAAAACCTAAAAAATACGATGACTTAAGCGAAAGAGACTCTAAAATGTCCACACCTTTGCAATTAAGAAAAATAGAGGCAATTTGGTGGGATATTTGCAATATCGCAGAAAGTGTACAGCAAATTAGAAGTTTAAGAAAATTTGTAAAACGCCAATGTAAGATTGATGACATTAAATTTTTATCCAAACGAGAAGCTTCAAAACTTATAGCGGTATTAGAAAAAATTAAAAAAGAAAAAGATTTAAAAGCAGTTTAAATGGCTTTTAAGAGGTACATAAAAGAAAAGGAGAAAAAACTATGGAAAACTCAACAATGTCAATGAAAGAAAAAGTTATGAACATGATGACTATGAAAATGGAAGAATTGGTAGCGGAATGTGAGCAGGCAAAATTAAAGTTTGCAGACATTATGCTTGATGACAATGCTGATTACAGATGCAAAGATTCCCGTAGGCTAAAATGTACAAACATTGAGGCTCAAATGGATTTATTGCAGTCTATGATGGACAAAATTTCCAATATGACTTGCGAAGTAATGCTTCCTCCAATGGCAAGAATCTAACAGGTCGAAACGGTCGGATAACGGTGCAATCTGACCGTCTTAACGTTAGGCGTTAACTGATGAGACCATTACCCCAACCCCTAGGAGCTATATATGTGTTTACAAGAAAAGTATCCATGGATAGATACGGCAACATCCGAAGATTTTCCAACTGAAGACTTAAAATTAATGGCAAGTATAATCGGAATGTCTGCAACAATAAAATTATTAACAGAAGCCACAGGCTGTGTTTTTACTATGACAAAATATTGGGACAGAGAACTAATAAAGAAGTATATCAAACGTGTCTATGACGGTACAAAAAGCTGTAGAATGCATTTATGCATATTGTGTAAAGTCAACGAAAACTATATACATAAAATTTGCAGTGAAAAGGGAAAATAAGTTCACTTGCTAATGACAATGTTATTTTTTTAAATTACCTCCTGTTTTTTAAATTGCATATCATATAGAGCTTTATATTGTCCGTTTTCAATACTCATTAATTCATCATGAGTTCCAAGTTCAACAAGTTCACCTTCATTTATAACTGCAATTCTGTCTGCATTTTTGATTGTTGAAAGTCTGTGAGCAATAATAAATACTGTTCTATTTTGCATTAAGTTATCCATAGCTTTTTGAACAATGGCTTCCGATTCGTTATCAAGTGCAGAAGTTGCCTCGTCAAGGATTACAATAGGAGCATTCCTTAGCATTGCACGAGCTATCGCAACTCTTTGTCTTTGACCACCTGATAAAGTTAATCCACGTTCTCCTAATTCAGTATCCAAACCGTCAGGAAGTTCAGCAATCATATCCTGCAAGTGTGCTGATTTTATTGCTTCCATAAGTTCTTCTGTTGATGCATCAGGATTACCCATCATGATATTCTCTTTAATTGTTCCTGTAAATAAGAAATTATCCTGAAACACCATAGAGATAGAATTTCTTAAGGATTTTAAACTTAAATCCTTAACATCAACTCCATCAATTAAAAGTGATCCTGATTTTATATCATAAAAACGAGGAATTAAATTCACAAGTGTTGATTTACCACCACCTGAATTACCAACAATTGCTAAGGTTTGGTTTTTAGGAATTGTTAAATTTATGTGCTTTAATACAGGGTTGTTTGGTACATATTCAAATACAACATCCTTGAATTCAATACTATTATCAAAACCATTTAATTCTTTCGCATTTTCTTTTTCTGTAATTGCAGGGGTTAAGTCGAATAGTTCGAATACACGACCCATTGCAACAAAGATATTCTGAATACCTGTTAATGTGTTTCCAAGAGTTTTTACAGGTTTATACAGCAACAATAAAGAAGTAACGAATGATGCAAAAGCACCGGCTGTCATTTGTCCTTCATTGATTAAATATGTTCCGACACCAAGC
>CAMTNN010000021.1 GCA_947073895.1 uncultured cyanobacterium | reverse complement strand
TCCATTTTGCTGACTATATGATAGAGCTTGCACTTGGTGTTAAACTCGAATCCCTTGATGATTCTGTTGAAATATTAACCCATAATTCATTAGTTAATAAACCCTATTAACCCCAACCCACACGAACCCGCTCGTAGCAGAGTCAGCAGAGGACGACCAGAAGCTATACTTCCTAACTTGTTGTCTTATGAAATGTCGTCCGACCCTTATCTACGTGCGTAGCCCCCCTTGTTATAAAAGACCGGGTTCGGCGTCGGAGCCGGTGACTTTTTTGCGGAGCATGAATGTAACTTTTGGTAGAGCTACTGCGAGTAGGAAGCTGCTTATTGCTACGTTTGCTATAATGTTACCTGATTTTACTTTTAGAGCTTTTTTTGCGAATTTTTCTATGTCACCGCTTGATTTAGCTTGAGTTGCGAATTTTTCAATTTCTTTTTGGAAAGCTTTGATTTTCTTTTCGTCAACATAAGAACGCGGGTCTCTTTTGCCGTTTTCAAGATAGTTTACGCCACAGTACTTCTGAACCATTTTTGAAAATTTTTCATCCGGGTTTTTGTCTAAGAATTCGATTATGTCTTCTTGTGGAAGTTTTAATGTTCCTTCTTTGATTGATTTTATGAATTCTTTGTCGTTTAGGATTTTCGGATCAAGATTAACATTTGTATTGAAAAGTTTTCCTGATAATTTGTCCAATCCTTCTGCTAGTAAAAGCGGTGCAACGAAGTTTAGAAACATCATACCGCCCATCTTGAATGCCATTTCCATTTTTTCAAACTTGTTTCTTGCAGTAGCTACACGACCAACAGTTAAACCTCCATCTGTTACAGCCATTTTGTTAACTGTAGACATATTAGCTAACGCGGTTATTGCTCCTCCTTTGAAAGTTGGATTATTACCGGCTTTAATTTCTTCTTTCGCTTTTTGTTTCTCTCTGATTTTATCTGTTAAAGCAAAATTCGCTTTTGGTAAAAAATATCCCATTAATGCCACAGGAATTGCGGTTGAAAGTATAAATTTACCAGCAAGAAGTCTTTCAAAGGTCTTTTTGTTTTTTAGAACTTTTTCCATTTCCTTAACTTCTTTTGGCGCGTATTCTTTAAATTTATCAATATTCAATTGCATTCCCTGTTTATTGTTTTCTTTGAATAAAGCAGAGTTAATTTTAGGATTATAACCTAGTTTTTTGATTCCTTTATCGCATAACCAATCCATTAAAGGAATTCCGCCTAGCCATATTGCAGATGTTCCGTATTCATCGATTAAACGTTCTCGAACAGCATTGTTTGCCATTTGTTTAGAATCTTTAAGATTCTGAGTATAAGTCATGCCTACTTTAGACGGAATTTCAATTCCGCAGTCCCTTACAAGTAGCGGATAAATGCTTGAATTATTACCGATTGCTGATATTACATTTACTAATGACATTTTTAATTTTTCTCCATTTTGTGTACTCTTTACATCCCTCTAAATATCCCGAAAGAGCACATAACGGAGTTATATAATTGGGGACATCAAAACTCCGCGCCCTTTCGGGTTTGTATGTGAGTTATGATGTTTTTTTATAAAGATATATGTCATAATAATCCCTTTGTTAGCTGATAATAACACGGTTGTTTTAAATCGTCAACCTCTGGTTTTGATAAAGTTTTCAAATATGTGGTAAACATTTTGTCTGTATTCATTTGCTTCCCATGATGTATTGAATGCACCGTCCCAATGTCTTTCGCATTCTGTCCAAGCTCCGGAACCACTCATTTGTTGAGTACGCATCATTAAATCGTGTGTATTGGAAAATGGTGATAAAGGCATAATGTCGTGTAATTGCATATAACTCGGCAGTTTTTCCCCGACATTATTGTATCCAAATAAACAGGAATTGATTCTGTTTAATCTTGTGTTAAAATCAGGACCGCCGTTATCATTGTCGTTTGATACTTCCGGACCGGCTGCGTATTCGCCTGACCATGCTTGATTTTGAGATTCCCATCTTACGCTTTCAAAGTTGTCGGCTTTTCCCCAGTCAGTGCCTGCTGTGAATCCCATTTCTTTATATTCCTGACGATTATCGCATTTTTCACCTATGAACGCGATATCGTGTCTGCCTGTTCTCTGTCGAATGTCGTATAGAATATAAGACATTTGACCTTTGTTTGGAAGCGCTCCTATTCCGCAATAGCCGTTTCCGTCTGTAATATGTTTTGCACTATCAAAATATATTGCATCAAATCCGAGTTCAATTGCCCATACACAGGCATCAATAAATGCTTTTTCGTGGTGATACCAGTCAAAACCCTGCCCTTGAACTCTTAGCTGTCCTGCAGAAAGAGGCATTCTGAATCCTGTTTTGAATCCAAGTAAATGAGCTGCATCATTGAATGCTTTTACCTGCTCGTCATCACCCATTTTTCCATATAAACCTTCGCTGGTAAGAGTTTTGCTAATTCCTTTATGCAAATCAGTGCAGTATAAAGAATCAGCGTCTCCGTATCCGTCGCCGTAAAAAGACGGATACAGTTGAGATAAAACGATGCAGTTTGCAAAAGAATTTGGTGAAGTCGGTATTGCAGGTAATAATTTCATTGTTTGTAATAAACCTTCTGAAACTTTCCCGTTTTCGTATTTTGCAACAATTCTCGGATTAATTTCTATATAGTTAGCACGTCTTCCCCATTTGTCACCGAAGTTTGGAGATGGAATATATGGAGGAATTCCCGGATACTGGTTTGCAGGTTTAATAAGTGTGCAAATTGATTGAACTGCCTGTTCAGCGGTTCGTTTTAAAAGTTCTGCGGGGTGTGCGTTTACCCATTTTTTTATGCCTGCTTGATAAAGATGTCCGTGTGTCCAACCGTCTTCATAAACAGCGTTCTTTCCGGATACGTGGTAAAAAAGTTTTTTTAGAGGTTGCTGATCTCCGTAATATCCTTTGAATGAAAGTTTTGCCTTGTTAATTTTAGCCAGCTGCGAATCGTATACTCCGAATTTGTTTTCTTGAGGTACTTCTACAGATTTGCTCTCTACTTTCTTTTTTGTAAAATAATTCTGATAATTATTAATCCCGTTTAATGGGCTGCTTGTTGTTAATTTAATCAAAACGACACCTTTTCTTTACACACACTAATACTAAAACACGTAAATTTTATTTTTTGTCACTTATGTAACCAAAATTTTTCAAAACTTTATCTTTTTTTCTCCAATCTTTTTCGATTTTAACTTCAAGAGATAAAAATACTTTTTTATCAACAATTTCTTCCAGTTCAAGACGGGCTTCTGTTCCTATTTTTTTTAGCAATGAACCGCCTTTTCCTATAAGAATTCCTTTTTGACTTTTCTGTTCACAGTAGATTGTTGCATAAATACGGTCAATTTCTTCTGTTTCTTCGTATTTATCAATAGTAATTGCAACAGAATGCGGAATTTCATCTTGAGTATTCAGAAGAATTTTTTCTCTAACAATTTCTTCCGCAACAGAACGCATACTCTCTTCTGTCACTACATCATCGGGATATAATTTTTCACCTTCCGGAAGTTTCTTATAAATGTTTGTTAGTAACGTATCCTTATTTCGCCCTGTTTTAGCTGAAATTCTTACTACAGGAATATTTTCTTCAAACATAAGCTTATATGACATAAGATTTTCTTCAACTTTTTGTTGATTTTTAACTTTATCAACCTTGTTCATTACAAGGATTATCGGAGTTTTTGTTTCTTTCAGCAGATTTTCAACAATCCACTTATCCCCTTTGCCGGCAGGCTCTGAACCGTCGACTAAAAACAAAATCAAGTCGGCATCAGGAAGCGCAAATTTTGCTTCATCCATCAAAAACTCACCCAACTTATTCAAAGGTCTGTGAACTCCCGGTGTATCAACAAAAATAATCTGTCCTTCATCTTCGGTTAAAATACCTTTGATTCGTTTTCTTGTTGTTTGAGCTTTATCTGTTGTTATAACAATCTTTTGTCCTAATATTTGATTCAAAAGAGTTGATTTACCTACGTTTGGTCTTCCTATAATTGATACAAATCCACATTTCATAATCTTAAGCCTTTTTTATCTCTGTTAACGTAGGGTCAAGCAATCGTCTTCCGACATTATCAAAATTTATTGAAAATAAAGTTTTGGTACCATACTTAATCATTTTTTCAACAGTACCTGTACCATATTTTGCATGAACAACTAAATCTCCTTGTTCAATCGGGTCAGACATTACAATGTCCTCTTGAGGAATTTCTGCTTCATAAACCGGAACAATAGGTGTTTTAGTGTTTTTTGTTTCTAAAATTTCGTCTTCAGGTTCTTCATCCAAAGAAATATCATTTTGTTCTTCCAGTGTTTCTAAAAATCCTTCATCTTCATCATTATCCTCAAATGATTCAGGAAGTTCTTCTATTGAACCGGAAAACTCTTCTAATTCCTCGTTTTCTTCGTTGTTTAGTTCATCAATAAAATCTAGGTCAGAATCCGAAATGGTGTCTTCTTTCATTGTTGTGAAAACTTTATCAACATCTTTAACGATTTGCTCGTCTAAATCTTCTTCTGATAAAGGTTCTTCATCTTCAAAATCAACAAGGATTGTATCTTCACCGATTTCTGATTCATCAAGTTCTATGATTTCGTCTAACGAATCGTTTTCTTCAAGAGGAATAACTTCAGGCTCTTCTTCAGAATATTCTTTAAATCCTATGGAGTCTGTATCAATATTCATTCTATCAGCAAAAGAATCATCAGCATCGAGTTCGGATAACTCTTCTGTAGCCTCAAGTTCAATTTCGTCTGTTAAATCAGAAATTTCGTCAGGTATTTCTATTGTCTGAAGATCTTCTTCTTCCTCAACTAATTCATTATCAGTTTCGATAATTTCTTCTTCTTCAGGAAGTTCTTCTTCTATTGGGTCGATTTCAACTTCCTCTGTAATTTCTTCCGGAACTTCTACTGTTTGTATTTCATTAACTTCTGTATGGAATTCGTTTTCTCCACTGAAACTGCCGATAGGCTCTTCCGGAGTCTCTTCGGTGATTTCCTCAACTTCTTCCGGCTCTTCTTCGTCTTCTTCGCCTAAAGAAAGCTCTAATTCTGTTTCATAGGAAAGACCCTCTGTGTTTTCTTCCTCTTCTGCAAAGAGATTTCCTGAGGTTTCTGCAGGTTCATCTTCTGTTAGTTTACTAATTAATTCATTCGCTTTTTGTTGAATAACTTCTTCTGAGATAATTTCTGCTTCTTCAATAACAGGCTCTTCTGCTTCCTCTGGCTCTTCAGTTATATCTTCTTCAATAATTTCCTCTGTAGTTTCATCAGTACTCAGTTCTTCTTCATTTAAAGTGATTTCTTCCGGCTCTTCAACAACAATAGGTTCTTCTGCCGGCAGCTCAGGAATATTCATAATTGCTTCAAGGGATGAAACAAACGGAATATAGTTAGTTCCTTCTCCAACAAGCAGATAAGTTTCCTTAGGCATTGAGTTCAAGAATGTTGAATAAATTTTAAACACTTCGTTGTTTGTATAAGAAGGTTCTATTATAAAATTATCAAACATTGACTTGATTTCATTAATGTATTTGAACTTGGAATGTGTTACAAAAACAGATGAAACAGATTCTTTCTCAAGAATGTTTTTAATATTTTTTTTGTTAATAGAGTTAGAAACTTCTAAAAACACTTGAGTTTCGTTATTGAGGAACGAATAAATTGTTTCAAGATATCTGTTCTGGAATGTTGTATCAAGCTTTGATAAATCAATTACAACATCATTTTCGTTTAAAATTTTGTTGAGGTTTTGAGCATCAGGCACTGTTGCTGCAAAATAACCCTGTTGTGCAAATTTTGCAAGTTTGTTTTTTAAGACAAGAAGTTTGAATATGTGCTGTTTGTCTACCATATCGTCAACGATTGATTTTAGAACATCAAACGGTAGAAACGGTACACTTTTAGAATATTCAGCTAAGTCATCAAATATTTCTTTAATAAGGCTTTTACTATCTGCAGTCGCATCGTTCAAGCAATCTTCGAACATGAATTTTAATGATTCAGTGTTCAATGGAAGTTTAAAGTCTACTCCTGCAGTATATTTTTGTCCTTCGATAACTCCAAGCATATCAATAACAAGAACTTTCCCGAGGTATGAGAATTGTTTTTTGAGGTTTGAAATAATTCTGTTATTAGATTTTGGAGTATCTACGCTGATAAACATTTTTTTATTGAAACAGTTTTTATCCATTGGAATATCAATGCTGTTATCAATAAATTTCCCTGCAATAATAGGAATGTTATAACTAAGAGATTTGCTTAGAATGTCAAATGTGAATTCTGATATTTCAGAATTTCTGCTTGGCAGGCTTTTGTCATAGTTTTTCAAAGTTCCGTCGTATAAAAATAAAATTTTAGCAAACGCTAATGTTTTTCCATCCATTCTTTTGGATTGAATAACCTGTGCAATATAGCGTTTTGTTGTATCATTAATTTGCAAAAACGATGACAATGATACTTTTTCTTCTGTTTCAAATTTTATAAAACCGTCTCTTACTTCTAAAATTCTCATTCTAAAACCTCTGATATAAATATTATCATGAACATGCCTTATATATTAAAATATTTTTACATAAATTTATGATTGAAGTCTTTGCTGATTTGTGATTAAATAACGGTTATGAGAGAAATTAAACTTATTAACGGCATAAATGCCTGTATCAAAAAAAATGAAGATACACCGAGAATCGCTTTATCAATGAATTTTTCAATAATTGAGCCTGAAAAATATGCAGGTGAGTATTTATTGATGAACCGTCTTTTGATGAAGGGTACTAAAAAATATTCGTCCGAAGAATTGTCTACTCTGTTGGACGAAAATGCAATTGAGCTTTATACGGAAATGAAATACGATTATTTGAGATTCCGTTTTGTAGCTCTAAATGAAGATTTTGAGTTCGCACTTTCGATTTTTGCAGATATTATCGAAAATTCTACTTTTGAAGAATTTGAAAAAGAAAAAGCAAAATTAAAAGGCGAAATTTTAGCAGAATTAGATTCGGCTAAAGTTAAAGTTTCTGATTTGTTTACAAAAACTATTTATAAGAATCATTTTTACGGTCATAGCTGTACAGTAATTTTGGATGAAATTGATAAAGTAACTATAGATGATGTTAAAAATGCTTACAGAAATATTTTAGAAAACTCTAAAAAAACACTGGCTCTTGTAGGTGATTTAGATTTTGAAAATGCGGAAAAAGCTTTAAATGAAAAATTAGGATTTTTACCTGCTCCTGTTGATAAAGAATCTGCAATTACAGTTCCGCAAAGTCTTCAAAATGAATACGTAGAGCTTGTTAAATCAGATGCTCAGCAAGCGCAGATTATTCAAGGTTGGCAAGTTTCTGCTATTGGAAGCGAAGACTATCCTAAGCTTATGCTTTTGAACGTGATTTTGGGTGCAAGCGGACTTTCTTCAAGATTGTTCTTGGAGTTAAGAGAAAAGAAAGGTTTGGCCTATACCGTAAGAACTTCTTATGAAAATCATTCAAAATGTGCGGTGTTCAGTATATATATAGGAACTGAGCCTTCTAATATTCAAACTTCAATCGAAGGGTTTAAAATTGAAATCGAAAAAATTAAAAATGAATTGATTTCAGAAGAAGAATTGCATAATGCTAAGAATAATATTATCGGCAAACAGCAGTTTATTACCGAAACCAATTCCCAGCAAGCAAATTTAATGGCATATTATTCAATTTCAGGCAGACGTTTTGATTATCAAAATGAGGTTGTTGAAGCTCTTAAAAAAGTTACGCCTGAAGAGTTGAAAGAGTGTGCTAATAAATACTTTACGGATGATTTTGTATTAGCGGTATTAAAACCTTAGGTGTTTCGAATGGCGATAGATATTTTCGGTAATCTTAATAATCCACAGGTTCTTGTTATTGGGGTATTCCATGGAGATGAACCTCAAGGGGACTTTTTGATAAGAAAATATTTAGAACAAAATGAAAATACCAATATAGCTTTTATTCCGAGACTCAATGAATCAAATACAAGAGTTAATAAAAACGGAGTTGATTTAAATAGAAATTTCCCAACTAAAAATTGGGAATTAACAGAAAAAAACGAGTTTTTTGGGGGTGAAAAGCCTGCAAGTGAAATTGAGACTCAGTTTATTATAAATACTGTTGAAAAATTACAGCCTTCACTTATTTTGACGCTGCATGCACCGTTTAAAGTTGTTAATTATGATGGTGATGCAAGGCATATTGCAGAAGAAATTTCTTCAATAATAGGTTATCCTGTGGAAGAAAGCATAGGTTATCCGACTCCGGGAAGCTTTGGAACCTGGGCAGGTATAGAAAAAGGTATTCCTACTATTACACTTGAACTTGATGAAGAAATTAATGTAGAAGAGCTGGAAAAACCTGTATTTAGTATATTTAAAATGTTGGAATTTTTTTCACCCTTGGCTTAGTATAGAAGTCGGAGTGCCAATATTTTTTGAGGTATGACATGAAAGATTTAGTTGAAAAAAATAATTTAAAACATATAGCAATAATTATGGACGGCAATCGTCGTTGGGCAAAAGAAAGAAATTTACCATCTGCGCTTGGTCATAAAAAAGGTGTTGATGCTCTGAAAACAGCTATGCGTGCTTGTGATGATTTTGGAATAAAATATCTTACCGTGTATGCGTTTTCTACAGAAAACTGGAATCGTAAACCTGAGGAAGTTAGTTTCTTGATGGACTTATTTGGTCAAACCCTTAAAAACGAATTAAAAGAAATGCATGAGAATAATGTTGTTATATCGTTTATCGGCGATACAACTCAGTTAAGTAAAAAATTGCAGGAAATTTTGGCAAATGCTGTGGAAACAACAAAAAATAATACCGGCGTAAATCTTCAAATTGCTTTCAACTATGGTTCGCGCGCGGAAATTGTTAAGGCCGTTAAAGAAATTGTTGAATCCGGAGAAAAAGAGATTACCGAAGAAACAATATCAAAACACTTATATACATCAAATATTCCTGATCCGGATTTGTTAATCAGAACCGGTGGTGAAATGAGAGTGTCAAACTATTTACTATGGCAGATTGCTTATTCCGAATTTATTGTGCTTGAAAAGTTCTGGCCTGAGTTTGATAAAGAAACACTTGCTGAATGTATACAAGAATTTAATCGCAGAAACCGCAGATTTGGTGAATAATCCTCATGTAAAGATAATGTAAGGATTTCCTGTTTTTCTGTTTTTTTATAATATACTTTTAGGGTAGATAATTTTAAACGGAGAAATAGAATGACAAATTCATCAGTTTTAGAAAAAAACTTAATTCATCCTTCCGCAGTTATTCATCCATCTGCTGAAATTGCTGAAGGTGTAACTATTGGGCCTAATGTTGTTATCGGTGAAGGCGTAAAAATTGGAAAAGGTACAAGAGTTATTGCAAATGCTTATATTGAATTTGCAGAAATTGGTGAAAATTGTACAATTTCTCCATTTGCGACTATTGGTTCAGAACCTCAAGATTTAGGTTACAAAGGTGAGGCAACAAAAGTTATTATTGGAAACGAAACTATTATTAAAGAAAACGTTACTATTCACCGTGGCGCTGCATGTGGCGATTTTACAACAAGAATAGGTAATAAGTGTTTGTTAATGGTTGGTTCTCATATCGCTCATAACTGTGTATTGGAAGACCAAGTAATTTTGGCTAACCTTGTTACTTTAGGCGGACATGTTCATGTCGGCTTTGGCGCTTTTGTTGGCGGAATGAGCGTATTCCATCAAAATATCAGAATTGGTGATATGGCAATAATCAGTGGTTTCTCTGCTTCTCGTCAAGATATTCTTCCTTATTCAAAAGGTGAAGGCAGACCTCCTGTTCCAAGAGGATTAAATGTTATTGCAATGAAACGCAGAGGTGTTTCTCAGGAAGTTAGAACTGCAACAAATGAAGCGTTCAAATTATTAATTTCAGAAGAATATAATACAACTCAAGCCATTGAAAAAATCAAAGCTGAAATTCCAATGAATGAATATATCGAAAAAATGATTGATTTTGTACAATCATCAAAAAGAGGCGTGTTGCTTAAGTCTCACAAATCAGGCTATCAGTCATTAGAAGATTAGTTTAAAAAACATAAATTTGTCGATAAAGGGTATTAATTACAATTAATACCCTTTATTCATGCTCTTCTTGACCTTGTTTCGTGATAAAATGAACTCAAACGCTCTCTATGAAGCTTTTTGCAAAATGTTAAAATTTGTAAACATGAATTTAAAACAAAGTATTGACATCAAATTTTTATGCGCAATAATATAAATACACACTTTAAGTGTAGCCGAAACACTAAATAGTAATAATAACCCCAAAAATCATATAAACTCCTAGATAATAAACACTAAAAAAGACCATTAGGATGCAGAAAACAAACCCACTCGACACACACCGAGTGGTTTTTTTTTGTGCTACGCACGTAGACGAGGGTCGGACGACAATAGCAATACTAGAACTTTGAATGTGTAACTACACGTCGTCCTCTGCTGACTTTGTTACAGGTGGGTTCGCATTGGTGGGTGTAGGGTTTGCAATTTTAGTTTGTTCTTGCTATTATTTCCTTGTAGACACAGAAGAAGGAGTTTAAAACTATGGGATTAATGTCTGGTAAAAAAGGTATAATTTTTGGTGTTTCTAACACTCACGGTATTGCTTATGCAATCGCTCAACAACTTTTTAATGAAGGTGCTGATATAGCATTTACTTATGCCGGCGATGTTATGGAAAAAAGAGTTCGTCCTCTTGCTGAAGGTATGAACGCTAAATTAATTATGAACTGTGATGTAACTAAAGAAGAAGAAGTTGCAGCCGTTTTTGCTGAATGCGAAAAAATCTACGGTAAGCTTGATTTCGTTGTTCACGCTGTTGCTTTTGCTACTCGTGAAGATTTGATGGGTAGATTCATTGATACTTCTAAAGCAGGTTGGGATACAGCTCTTGGTGTAAGCTCATACTCTTTAGTTTCTATCTGTAAACACGCTGAACCTATCTTGAACGAAGGTGCTTCTGTATTCGCTCTAACTTACTTAGGTTCAGAATACGTTGTTGCTAACTACAACGTAATGGGTGTTGCTAAAGCAGCTCTTGAAGCTTCTATGAGATACTTAGCAGCTGATTTAGGTAAAAAAGGTGTTAGAGTTAACTGTATTTCTGCAGGTGCTGTTAAAACTCTTGCTTCAAGCGGTATTGCAGGTTTTGGTAAAATGCTTAAAGCTGCTACAGCAAAAGCTCCTCTTGGCAGAAACGTTGCTCTTGAAGATGTTGGTAGAGCTGGTCTATACTTAGCTTCTGACCTATCATCAGGTACAACTGGTCAAATCCTTTACGTAGATTGCGGATGTCATGCTGTTTATGCTTCTATTGAAGAAATGGATTTGATTACTAAGAGTATGGAATAATTTTTAGTTTAGGCGGGGCGGTTACACCGCCCCTTTTTAATAGAGAGGTTATAATGAAAAAAGCTTTATTTATTCTTACATTGTTATTTGCATTTGCAAATGTGTCGCATGCAGAGCCTGCAACTCAACAGTTTGATTTTTCATCAGGTTTGAAAAGTAAAAAACCAATGATTGTTTTTGTATATGCTCCTTGGTCTTCAAACACTGATACTGTTAATAAGAATGTTGCTGCATTAAAACGAACTTATGGAGCAAAAGCTAATATTTTAGCTCTGAATATTGCAGACCCTGAAGCAAAAAGCTATAATGACTTGCTCCCAATACAGCCATATTTACCAAATTGTACTATGTTCAAAGATAAAGCTAAAATATCCAAATTCGTTCCGCGTACGTGTGCTTTGGATTATGCTTGTGTTTCAAAGAAGGTTGCAGCATTCGTAAACTAGTGTGAAAGCTGATATTGCGTTCCAATTGTAAAGTTTTGTAAAATAATTCTTAAAAAGTGAAATTTCTGTTTACAATATTACTTTATATATATATCAAAGATATATAAGAGAAAGAAAGGACGTAATACTATGTCAATCGGAGCTACAAATTCAACACATCATGCACCTGTAAATAAACCATCAGGTCAGTCATACAATGCACACATTGCTTATGATGATGAAAATATTAAGAAGAAAAATATACATGGTACTCAAGGAGTTCATTTGACTCCTATGCAGCAAAATGTAAGCGTATTTTGTTAGTTTAGATATTAATTAAAAAAGGCGGTGAAGTTTTAACTTCACCGCCTTTTTTTCGTCTTTATTTAGTGTTTGCATTTACTAATCACTTACTTTTTGTTTGAAAACGTGACCTTTTCTATCTGATTCTATATTTGGTGTGTCAATTTCAAATACATAAGCGCCTGATGGAGCTAAATCAACTCTTATTTCATTCTTAGCAGTCTGAAATTCGCTGGTTTCTCCATAAGACGGAGCTAAGTTTTTAAGCTTCTGATTTGCACTTAATCCTGGAATAACAATTGTACCAGTCATTCTTCTATTTGGATTCTTGTTTGCAATTACTACTGCAGTTCTTCCATTATTGTGTCTTGCATAAGAAATAATCTGGTCTTTTTTATCGGCAATTTTATCAAGCTCAATGTAACTGCTATTTCTGTCAGCAAACAAGTCTTTGTTTTCATTTCTCATTTTAAGAGTTTCTCTTAAAACTCTTTCCATGTCAGGATAATCTCCACCCGGTTTTCTTGAAAGGTTGAAGATGTCAAGCTGGAATGAGTGATGATCCATCTTGTGATTATCAGTTACGGTTTCTTCGCTGTATTTGCCTGAATATTGGTAATCATAATAATCACCGGTTTGGAAGCCATCTACAAAATATGGATTACACATTGGAATTGTAGATTGAATAATTGTAGTCATATTACAATAGTTTGGACCGCCATGAGTCATTGCTGATTTATCATCGTGGGTCATAAACGAACCGATACAAGTCTTTCCTGCCGGTAATCTATGCGACATATCAAGATTTAGTTTTACATAATCATTAAACTCTGTAGCATTTTTCCATTCATGGAAAATGTGATATTGTCCGTAGTATTCATCAAAACCTGCTCTTAGAGAGTCTTCCGGTCTATCATAAGGCATATTTACCTGTGGAGAAGCGCATTCATAAGTATATGTTTCACCTAACCATGCAAATTCAGGGTCTTTTTGATGTGAATAAGGAATAAGAATATCCCAAAATTCGGTCGGTTTCGCTCTGGCTACGTCAGCTCTAATACCGTCTAAACCTAAATCAATACAAGCATCAACGTATTGTTTATGCATTTCTAATAATTTAGGATTAAGAGTCCTTTTTGTTTCATCATCCCATGGCTCAAACATTCTGATATCAGCCCAGCCTTGAGGAGTCTTATCTTCACCGTTTCTTCCGAATGCCATTAATTCCGGTTCTGCTTCAAACATATCAACAGAAGCACAGCTTGGAAGGTCTAACATTACTTTAATATCACGTTTATGACATTCATCGATAAATGCTTTGAACTGCTCGTCAGGAGTTCTTGGATCTTTTGGGTCGATTAAAACTGGATCTATTGCTAGGTGTCCGTCATCGGTTACCATTTTTTGAGGCGCATAGTTTGAACCTGCGGTTCCCATTGCCTTTTTCTTTCCTGGCGGGTGAATTGGAAGAATGTGGATTGTATTGAAGCCGTCTTCTTTTAATTCATCCAATCTTTCGATTGCGCTTAAGAAGGTACCTTGTTTTTCACCTTCTGAAAGCATTATTTTTTCGTCTCCGTTTAAATCCACAGCTGTGAATGTTCTCGGAACAATTGCTAACATAACTGATTCGTTATTTTGAATCATTGTACGTAAATTATTTTTGTAAACGGGAGTCTGTACAGAAGCTGCTTTATCAACTTTTTTAACCATAGGAGCATTTGCAACTGCTGCACCTTCAAGGTAATTATTAAGAAGCTGTGCATTTTTTTCATTTTTATCGACCCTTGTATCAGCTTTCGTTG
>CAMTNN010000020.1 GCA_947073895.1 uncultured cyanobacterium | reverse complement strand
ACTTGAAGTAGTTTTAAAATTATTAGGGTCAAAGTTAGGATAAACAGCGTACGCTAAAATCTCACCATTACGAGGATTCATAACAATAACAGCGCCCCTGTATGCATTAAATTTATGTATTGCTTTCATCAAAGCTTTTTCACAAACGTTCTGAACAGCTGCATCAATCGTAAGTATAACGTCTTTTCCCTTAGGAGCAACAGTTGCTGAAACAGGGTCAGTTGTAATATTATAAATTACTTTACCACGCGGAGTGATTTCTAAATCATTCCCCTTATTAGTAACAGTCTCTAACTTATCTTTAGCAGTATATTCAACACCTGATGCTTCGTCTGCGTCAAAATTATAATACCCGAGAACATGTGCAGCCAGAGAACCTTGCGGATAAGTTCTAATACTCTTTTTATCCATAGGGATTTCACGAAGGTTTAATTTAGCAATCTTATCGCGAGTCTGTCTATCAACATTCTTTTTCAAAGAAACCATCGGAACATCTTGCTTAAACTTTTCAACAAGGTTTACATAAGGAATATTCAAAATCGGAGAAAGCATTTCTGCAAGTTCTTCACGCGAATGCACAAGGTCATCTTTTCTGAAAAAGATATCATAATAAACCGTATCAGTTACAAGTTTAATCCCGTTTCTGTCATAAATATTACCACGCATAACAAAAGAATAAGCCCTGCGTTGTCTCTTAGCCTTGTCCCTGTAATGTTTCCCGTCAAAAACCTGAACAAAAAGAAGGTATAAAACAAACAATACAATCGCAGACAAAAATATCACCTGAAGCCATAGAATTCTTTCAGAAAACATCTTGTTTTTATTTGCCCTGTCTACGTTACGTGTCCTTCTCTCCATAAGAAGATTATAGCATAATCAGAGGGAAATGGATACAAATACAATAAACTTAATATTTACCCTCTTTTGTCCACTATTTCTTCAAATTGTCTGAACACATCATTACCAACCAACTGTTCCAATCTCGAACGTGATTCGAAAAATCTTCCACGCGCTTTTTGCTGTTCATCCAACGCCTCACGATAAAAAGTATCTGTTATCAAAATAACTTCTTTAGAAAGTTTTTGCGACGCCTGATATGTTTTATAACAACTCTCAACGCTTGCAGTAGTCATATTATACAATTGTCTTGAAGTTAAATAATCATAATATAAATCAACAACTCTTTGCTGCAAATCTTCAACTTTTCTCACAAGAATAATCATATCTGCATCGGTTACCTGAGAATATTTATAATTCAAAGCCTTAGTATCAGAAGACATTATTCCTAAAGTATTACCGCCGATTAATGCGGCACTTGCAAGAACGGGATTCCCCATACCCGCACCCACAAAGGTTGACATGCCAGCAATTGTAGTCAAAACTTTTTTCACTGCACTACTATCGGGTTTATCTTTATCAGGGTTTGAAAGTTTATAAATAGCAAACTTGATAGTGTCACTTCTTGTTGCAGCTCCTTGCCACAAAAGCGACAAATCCGCCTGCATTTCATTATATTCAATCTCCAAACTCTGAGAAATCTCAAGCGCCATCTTCTTTATACTCAAATCAGCATAAGTAATATTTTGATTATCCTTAACCGTAACCTCTTTCTGCACAATAGGAACCACAGTAGGTTTAATCTCAAAATCAGATTTAATTTCCGGACTATCAGTTGTACCCAATCTATAAAAAACATCCTGCGGCGAAGTTAAATCATCAAGACTCAACACCGCAAAAACACTTGTTTGCATAAATAAAGTTATTAAAATCGTTGAAATCACTTTTTTCATCTATTTAACTCCTTTATAAAGCATACTATCAAAGTCATACTGATACATTTCCAAAGAATCAACAGCTTTTTTACCTGCTAAACGCTGAAGCTGAATATGGTATTTCTTGGCAGATTGTTCCAAGTTGTATTCCTGAAGCCTCATTGAATCATACAATGATGTTGAAATAGCAACCTCAAGAACATCAGAACTTCCTATCGCCTTAGAATAATTTCTGCTGTACAAAAGCATTTTAGAACGGGTTGTTTTAAGCTGCATAAGCGTATTTTTGTAATTATAATAAGAGCTTATCAAAGAATCTTGAAGCTCTTCAACCATACTTGCAAGCTCAATTAATTCAGTATCCGTAAGCGGAGTTTCCTGCGGTACATTCTTTTTATTTATAAGCCCCTGCGCTACTCTTCCGACAGAGAAAGCAGAAGTCTGTATTGCCGGATTTGCACCCATTAAGCTTGGAACAAACGAAGCCCCTGAAACAATTGCAGAAAGAGTTTTTGCCATTAAAGACGAATGTATTCTCCTTTGGGATTCAGGAGTAGCGAGTTTTTTTAAAGCAAATTCTATTACCTGATTATTTTCAACAGTTCCCTGCCAGAGTTTTTCCAAATCTTTAATATCATGTTCTTTTTGTTTATCAATGATATTAGATAATGTTTCTGAATCATTAACAAGCAGAGAACCTTCAATATTTTTATTAATATCACCTGTCGTGTATGAAGGTTTTTCAACATCACCCAGAGTCACAACATCAGACGATGCTCCAAACGTTACGCAAGTTGATAATATAAATAAAACTATACTCCCCAACAATCTCTTATTCATAACAACAACTATACTCCAAAATAAACAAAAAAACAAAACTTCACAAAACCCCAAAAACATGCTATTATACAACTATAGCTATTACAGGAGAGTTTTATGAAAAAATATGGATTTACTCTGGCAGAAGTTTTAATTGCCTTAGGTATAATCGGCGTTGTTGCATCTTTAACAGCACCGACATTTGTTAGTAACATACAAAATTCTACTAATGCATCACGTCTTTCATCAACCGTTTCTACATTAGAAAACGCATTTACAACAATGATTGTAAAAGAAGACGTCGATGATATTTTTGAAACAACAGCTTGGAGAACAAGCCAAAACAGCAGAAGAGCATTTGCAGGTGAAATTGGCGATTTTTTGGCAATTGCAGGATTTAGAGAAATTAATAATACCAATGATGTTATTACAGGTTACTATGACAACAAAGGACCATATTACATGAGTCAAAACGGCTCAAGACAATCTAACATAAGTAACGAGCTTGCAAGACTTTTTGCTCAATCTGCAGCTGATGGAAATACAAACCATGCATTAGAACTCAAAAACGGAGCAATGGTATTTTTATTGCCAAACGTAGATAATCAAGTAGCAGATGAAGATGTAATAAAAAATGCCGGAGGCTCTCTGTATAACACTGCTGCAGACGTATGGATTGACGTAAACGGAACTGCCGCACCAAACACAATGGGAAGAGATATTTTTGCATTCTATCTTGGTGATAACGGTAAATTATATCCTCTCGGGGGAAAAGATGTTGCAATAAAAGGCGGAAATCTTAACACCTGGAACGGTGGAGGAAACCGCAGCTGTACAAACGGAAATATCGGAAGCGGAGGTTTAGGCTGTACAGGTAGAGTTGTCGCAGAAGGATTTAAAATTAACTATTAATAATATAAAGGGCTCGTTACACGAGCCCTTCTTTTAATGCTTTTACAGCTGCCTGAGTTCTATCATCAACCACAAGTTTTTGTATAATATTACAAACATGTGCTTTTGCCGTATGTTCACTTATTGTAAGAGTTTTCGCTATATCACTGTTAGATTGACCGTCTACAATAAGCTTTAATACTTCATACTCTCTTTGGGTCAGATTTGAATGTCTTTCTTTAAACACTGTTCTTGAAAGCTGTCTTGCCGGAACTATACCGCAATTCTTGTCTCTGATAAACGGCACAACATGCGGATCAAGCCACATAGCTCCCGCCTTAATCATCTTGATTACATTCATCAAGAATTCTGTTGCTATATCTTTAATTACATAAGCACTTGCACCGGCCTGCAAGGCAGTTGTAACCTCTTCTTCCGACATATGTGAAGTCAAAATAATTACTCTTGTATTATTATTGTGCTCTAAAATCTGCTTAGTAGCTTCAATTCCCGAAATATCAGGCAAACCCAAATCCATAAGAACAATATCAGGCTTAATTAACTTAGATTTCTCAACGGCTTCTTTTCCATTTGAAGCTTCGCCAATTATTTCCAAATCAGGATAGTCACAGAACAACGACTTTATCCCGATACGCATTAGTTTCTGGTCCTCGACCAGTAATATTTTTATTTGCATAACATTTTCCTTTTTAGTCGTAATTACACATCATCATCTTAAAAAAAGCTGATGCAAGACGGAATTGTAAAAAAAGAAAAATACATGGCAATGTTAAATTAATTAAAATTTTTATTTACGTTTGAATGCAAATTTTTTAAATAAAATATATGTAAATATAGCTGCAATAAGTGTAGCTGCAATCTGTGCCAAATAAACGTTCAAATGTATTTTTTTAACAAAAGCTTCCAGCAGCCCTGCATTAATCATATAACTGAAAACCCATGTAGTACAGCATTTGCAATACTGTTTAAAAATATTCCCCTTAACATTAAAAACAAACAATCTTTGTGTAGTAAACGAAGTTATTGAAGAAATCACCCACGCAAGCGCTAACGCAATTTGGTAAGCGCCTTCACCGAGCAAAAATACCAAAAGCGAATAAATCAGGTAAGATATTCCTGCATTAAAAGCTCCTATTAATAAAAACCTTATTTTATCCGAAAGATTAAACCAATACTTCATACCAAGCTATTCTAGCATAAAGCAATTGCGTTGTTAAATTGGAAAACTTATGATATAATAAACTTTAGGGTAGTACCACCTAACCACTGACACACGTATACTAAGGATTAAGTCAGGAAGGGAGGTGAAAACTATGACCAAAGAAATAATAAAGACCGTTATAACGGTAATTATAACAGTCTTTAAAATTCTTTTAATTTGGTTATAGGGTACTAAGTCAAGCTCTAAGGAAGCACCATTTTCTTAGGGCTTGCCCCTATGTTTATATTATTTACGATTTATCCATCTTTGTCAAGATTAAAGTCTTTAACAAATATCATCTTTAGCCTAAATACTTTGTTATTAATTTGGAAAATTTATGATATAATTAATACGGGTAGTACCTCAAACCCGACTCCTAAGACACGAGTACTATAGAATAAGCTAGGAAGGAGGGTTTAAAACTATGGTGGATAAAATAATAATGCTACTATTCGTAGCAACGCTATTCATAGTAGCACTTAAATTATCGTAATAGGGGGTACTAAGTCAAGCTCTAAGGAAGTCACATTTTCTTAGGGCTTGCCCCTATGCTTATATTATTTACTATTTATTCATCTTTGTCAAGGCTGTTGTCTTTTACAAACTTAATTTTATAACCCAAAAGTTCAGCAATCAAAAGGGTTTCGTTGTAAGTCAAAGTACCACGACGAAGCTTTTGTGATATCGAATCAGGGGTGCATTTTTTACCTGTTTTCTCTGAAATCATTACTGCTAAATCTTTCATGAAAATATCTTCTTGTGCTAATAAAGTTTTAATTTGTTCTTTAACCTGCAATTTCATACTTGTATTATATATATTTGTAAGATAGTTGACAAATACAACGTGCAATGATAAAATTTACGTAGATAATAAAGATTAAACGTTATTATAAACGCATATACCGTTATATAACTTAACAAAGGAGTACTATGTTATTAGAAGATTTTGCAATGGAATTGGATAGACCACTTAATGGACTGAGCGTTCTTGAGGATATGATTGAAATTGTAATTGAGGATGAGATGAAATGCTGTGAAGAAACCAGAAAAATTCTGGCTTTATTATATACTTTACGATGCACGATTGAATCATTAAATAAAATTCATGCAAAATACAACATTATAATTCAAAATGAATATAAAAAAATAGGGGCGGCTAAAGCCGCCCTTCTAAATCCTTAATAATTATACTCAGGTATCTCAAACACACTGTTATCAGCGCCTTTGTCCACAAACTTCAAATAATAATTCAAAGCTGTTTCTTTTGAGTTTTCATAAAACTCCTCAGAAATTAGCTCTCTATGAAGCTCAGTTCTTTCGCCTGAATAATTACCCAAAACTCTTGAAAACTCGCTGATTGAAGCCAAGTCTTCGCCGCCTGAATAAGCTTTTGTTTTAGCATCAGTTCCGGAAGGACGAATTTCAACATACTTATCGGTAAATTGAAGATAAGTTCCGTCACCGACAAACTTAACCGCAATTAGGTTATCAAAATTCAACTCTGCAAAAGCTCCGTTAAGCACTTTTTTAACAGAAGCTAAATCAGCTTTGCCTTCTCTTATTGCAATTGCTAAAGACAGATAGAACAAGTCATTTTTAGTTCTCTGTTTTTCACCTTCTACTTTTGCAGCCTTCAATTTTTCAATATCAGGTTCAGATTCGTTGTAGTAAGAAATATCTTCACGCACATCAAATTTAGCTACAATATTATTTTCTTCAAAAATCTGTTCTAAGTATTCTGAAAGAGTTTTGTTATCTTCTTCCAACTTAGCTGCAAGCGAAGCTGCTACAATAATTGCTTCTGTTGCACTCTTTTCGCGCATTGCGATAGCTTTTCTGCCTGCTAATGATTCGATTAAGTCCTCTGAACCCATAATCATACCGCCTGATTCTTCACCACCGAAGATTAGACGAGGCTGAACACCAAGGTTAATTTCTTCACCGAATACATCTTCGACTTTAACTTCGGCTTGCGGGTTTTCGCGAAGTTGAAGCTCAACTTTTTTCATAATATTAGCTATTTCTTTAAACCCGACAGGAACATTTACAACTTTGATTCCATGTGCCTTTGCCCACTCATCCCAGCTAAGAGCAGATGCGGTAGTTTTAATCATAAATCTTGGATGATTTTTGTATTTACCTTGAGCTTTTAGTTGTTTTACGCGGTAATCCATAAGCATTAAGAATGCCTGATTTGCAGTGTAAACTGTTAAAACACGTTTTTCATCAAGCTTGATATAAGAAATACCGTATTCTTCAAGCATTGCAATGCTTCCGATTGTTTCAATCTGACAAACAGTAAGTCTATCGTGGTCAGGGTCTGTAATTAAAACAATTGTACCTAAAGGATAGTCTTTAAGAATTTCTTCATAATGCATAGATTCAATCACAGGGAAGAATTTTTCACCATCAGGTTTTTTAGCCAAAACAGTCGCATCTACAGAGTAATCATAAAAACACTTATTACCCTTAGGGTCGGTATCGTATTTACCAATTGAATGGAAGAACGGGTCTTCTTTTACATTATTCCAATCGAATTTATTTGCAATTTCAAGTTTTTCCAACACTCTTGAAAGTGTTCTGTACGCACATCCGCCAACACTTTCAATGAATAATCTGTTTTTCATTTTCTTCAAACCGTCAAGGTTTTGTGCAACACCTGATTTTAAGTATTCTACATATAAATCAATACCGTCATTAAGTTTTTCCATAATAGATTCATCAATAAGCGGATTATTTTTTGCTGAAATCTTGATTTCATAAGAGCCTTCACGTTCAGTGATATCAAAGATTTCCTGAATCTTATTAACAAACTCCAAAGACTCCTCAGGGAGATATTGGCTGCCTTGAGAGTTCAAGTCTTTTGTAGCAGTTTTAACCGAAATACCGTGGCTTGATGTAATATATTCCCCGCCAACAAGGTCAAGTTTGAACGCCAAGAATGAAGCAAGCCAGATAGGAATAGTTTTTCTTCCAACAGGTGTAAGGGTTCTGATTCCTTGTGCAGCCTGAATTCTTGCAATCGCATCAAGGTACAACTGAGAATTATATCTAACTTCAGACGCAGCGAGTTTACGAACTTCTTTTTCGCCATATTTTTCGCGAGCAACAAGAGCTTTTGCTAAAGTTGCAAGTACAATTCCTACAAGGTTAATTGGAAATCTTGTATCCTGCGGGAATAAAATATTCTGAGGGCCTCTGATTCCTGCTGATGAAACCTTTGCTTCTTTAGAGTAGTTAGCAAACCATTCAAGAAGGTTTAATCCTTCAGGGTTCTGTTCACTATGAGGATGAAGGTGTTCACGTTTTAGAGTGAAAGTAAATTCACCTTCGTTATCAAAATTCATTAAATCAGCATTTTTTATATAATCAGGTGTTTTATCAAAAACATTTTTGAAAAGTTCTTTTTCTAAAACACAGCTTGGTTCTCTTTTTAACATACTTTTCTCCTTATCTAAGGGTCAATTATAACATAAAAATTTATACAACTCTAACTTCGCCGACAACTTTTCCGCTTAGAGTCCTTATTTTATTATCAATTTTCACATCTGCCCAACCTAGTTGATTAATTTTATCAAACACAGCAAATCTTCTTGCGGGCATTGATGCGTCAAACATTTTTACTGCAAATCCATCGTTGAGTTTGGTATTATAGACAACACAAAGCCCGCCTGCTCCGACTTTAGCAAGCATGCCGGTTTTTTGAATAATTTCTGTATCAAGTCGATTTTCACCGCCGTAAATGTAAGGGTTTTCAAGAATTGCATTAACAATTTGCGGATATTTTTCATTCAAGTTTTTAAACCCGATTACAAGGTTATGTAAAGGCATTGAGACAATCGGAACACCGCATCCGTCTGTTGTATCAGGATAATTTTCTTTCACCTCACACAACTCGTAAATTCTTTTCTTAACTGCAATTTGCAAAGGATGTTCTGGTTGATAATAATTTTTCAAATCCCATCCGTTAGCCATGCAAACCGCCAAAAAGCCTAAGTGTTTTCCTGAACAATTATTATGAATTGCACCCGCTTTTTCAGCGGACAAAAGCATTTTATCCTGCATACTCCGCGCAAGCGGTTCATGTACTCCACATTTTAAATAACTTTCATCTAATCCAAGTTTATCTAAAATTCCACGTGCAATTTTTATATGACACTCTTCGCCGGCATGTGAGCCGGAACAGAAAGCAAGTTCTTCATCAGTAAAATCAATGTCTGAATCAATAATCAATGAAGCTTGTAAAGGCTTAGCACAAGAGCGTAAAAAGTAAGGCTCTTTATCTAAATCATTCAATCCAACACAAACGCCTTCATGAAACTCTTCAACAAGCCCGTCTCTAAAATACTCTACGCGCATAACTAAACTTCTTTATGCTCTTTTATAAATGTTAAAAGAGCATCCATTTTTTCTTTAAGGATTTCGTTTTCTTCCTTAAGACGTGTGTTTTCAACTCTTATATCATAATTTTCCTGTTCAAGAGCAATGTTTGGAACTTCTTCCGGATTAAGCGAGAATCTTTTTCCTGATTCTTCCTTCATAAAAATAATACTCTTAACATCAAGGTCTCTGACAAACCCCATTTGAACCATAAGTTCTGCGATAAACACGTGCTTACCCGCATCATTCATTTCCTGCTGTTTATTAAGTACTTCATCAAGCTGTTCAATAGTCATTTTACCTGCACGGATAAAATATTCACCTGTTCTGTAGTTCCCTGCAATAAAACCTGCAATCGCAGAAACAAGATTCGGAACATTGCTTGAGAAGAACTGAGATTTTTTACAGAAAGTAAACGCTTTTGAAACTTCCTGCATTGTAAAATTATTTTCAATAGAAATTTCAATCAACGACATACCCTTAGCACAACAGTTTAAAAATGAATAAATACTTTCATCAAAAGCTGATTCTTTGGTTAAAAGTTCGTTTTGACCCAAATCGGATAATTCAGGTTTATAAATATGGAATAATTCACCTTCTTCAACATCCAAAAAGTCATTACTTAAATAATTTGCGAGGTCTTTTGAGAGGTTTAAAAATATTGTTTGTTTAATCCATAGAGGAAATGCAGTAACACGTTCCATAAAACCAACAAATAAGCTTTTGCTCATAAAATACCTCTTTCTTTCAACAGCCTCAAAGTTTCCACTTGTTATATGATGTTCTTTAATGCTATTATAGCATATTATATTAGAAGGTAAAGATTTGTAAAGGATTTTTTTATGGGCATGGATGGGTTATCTATGGCAAATACAGGCATGGTGAAGGAATCGACTTCCGCCGATTTTGCAAGCCGTACCGAACAAATCATACAAACAGATCCTACAAATGATATGAAACAGGTTCAAACTCTTAGTACCAACAGACGTGTTCGTGAAAAAGACGAAGAAGAAGAAAACGAAAAACAACAACAGCGAGAACCGGAAGAAGAAGAAGAGTTTGAAGACGGCTATGTCGAGTCAGAAGACAAGTTTTTCCAAGAAGAAGAATTTGACATTGAAGACTTAGAAAACCCGAATAAAGATTTTTATGTTAAACTCAATACAAAAGATGATATAATAGAATTATATGACAGTGCAACCGACAGGTTAGTAGAAACTATTTCAGGAAACGAGCTTGGTGAGTTAGTAAAAAAATTAAATATGGCATCAGGAATATTTGTAAATAAGAAGGTATAAATGGGAGTTAATCCATACAACAAATACATAAAACAATATCAAACAAACAACATAACTACCGCAACACCGGAAAAATTAATGCTTATGTTGCTTGATGGTGCCGTTCAATTTCTTCAAAAAGCAAAAACAGCAAACGAAGAAAAAAAATTACAAGAACGTTCCACTAATCTGGAAGGCGCAAGAAAAATTATTCGTGAACTTATGCGAACTATTGACTTGGAAAACGGAAATGATGTTTCCAAACAACTTTTCAGACTTTACAATAAAATGGCTATGAAACTTATTAAAGCTAATGTTTCAAGAAATGCAAGTCTGGTAGAAGAAGTAATAGAAGACTTAACAAATATTCGCTGGGGATTTCAAAAAGCGATTGAGATTCAGAGCGGAGTTGTTACCGTTGAACAAGTTATGAAAGAACAGGTAGAAGCACAAGCAGAAAACCCAACTCAAGAAGGCGGCCAAGATGCAGAGTGAACAACAATTCGAACAGCTAATGATGCAGTACAATCAGCTTAAAACAGGCTCTATGGATATTCGCAAGCTGATTGAATCAGAAGATTTTGATGAAGCCATTTCTATGCTTAACAAAAGAGAAGAAGTGTTTTTAAATTGTAAATGCATGAGAAACTACCTTGAGTTAACTCCTGTACAGGAAAAAGAATTAAATGCTTTGCTTGATGAATTAAGGACTATAGAGCTTGAAAATATTAAAATGCTTGAAAAGGGCAAATTGGAAATTCAAAAGGAGTTACAGCGCACACAGCAAAACGAAAAAATACAACAAGCGTATGATTTTGACGAAAACAAGAGCGGTAACATTATAAATATAGAAGAATAGCAAACCCCTTTCAAATAAGCATTTTCAGCCACCCAAATATCTGGGCGGCTAATTGGTTTTGAAATACCCAAACGGCTAGAACCAAGAACCCGAAGCGATTTCCACCGAAAGAAGTACTTGCATTATTAATTTTTATTTGTATAATGGTTTTTGTAGAAATAAGAAAGGAGTTTTGTAATGAACAAAGAAGAATTAGTAGCAGAAATTTCTAAAAAAGCAAAAGTTACTCAAAAAGAAGCTAACGAAGTATTATCAGCTTTAATCGAAACAGTTCAAAAAACAGTTTCTAAAGGTAAAAAAGTTACTTTAGTTGGTTTTGGTACTTTCGAACCTCGTAAGAGAGCTGCTAGAAACGGCAGAAACCCACAAACTGGTAAGGAAATCAAAATTCCTGCTAAAACAGTTCCTGTATTCTCTGCTGGTAAAAAATTCAAAGAAGTTGTTAACGGCAAATAGTTAATTGCTTTGAATATAGAAAAAAGAGGTTTAGCTTAGGCTATGCCTCTTTTTGTTTTCGTGCTACAATATAGACATGACAAAGTTTTTGTTGATTAGTGAGGATAGCGAAAAAGAGAGAATCGTCAGGGAAACTTTTCCATCTGATGAGGTTATTTTGTCTGTTGATGAAATGATGATTTTTGATACTCTTAAAGTTGAAGAGCCGGAAATTGTTATTATTGATAACGAATTAACTTCGCTTGAAATTAAAGCACTATGCCGCAAAATCAAACAATTCCCTGTTATTATATTGTTAATTGTCGGAGAATCTATTCCGAATAAGGATATAACGCACAATATTAACTTATTTATCAGCTCTCCGTTAGATAAAAAATTATTAGCTGCTACAGTTGATTCAAGTATCCGCACCCGCCAGTCATTAATAAAAATGACAAAATCGAATCAAGAGTTGGCAAGAAGCCTGTATCAGTTAAATGTTTTGTATAACACAAGCTCACAGCTTGCAGGAACATTAGACAAAGACAAACTCCTAAAAATCATGATAGAGGGGATTGAAAAATCTTTGAGCTTTGAGCTCTCCTGTACTTTAATGTTTCGTTCAGAACGCGAGCCTGTTTTGATTATTAATTCTTTATACAAGATTTCTGACAGATTATTGGAAGCATTAAAATTACGAGCAATTCTGAGCTACAAATCTTTACTCTCAGACCCGCCGTTTGATATTAAAATAGGTAATCTGAAAATTGAAAAAAATATTAAACATAATATCAAAGAATATGATTTTTCTGTTCTAAGATATGACAATATGTTTGCTCCAATCATGCACAATGATGAGTTTTACGGGTTCACCGAAATTTATCGTGAAAAACAATTCACGACAGAAGATGCGACCTGTTTCCAAACTCTTGTTCAACAGGTCACAATTCCGCTCCAGAGTGCAGCATTTACACAGGAATTAAAAACAACAAACAGAAAATTACAAAAACTTGAGCGCCTAAAATCAGAGTTTATCTCAATCGTTTCGCACGAACTTAGAACTCCGCTTACTGCAATCAAAAACGCAATGGATATTATTCTTAGCGGTAAAGCAGGTGAAATGACAGAAAACATAGAAAGATTTGTTTCTATGGGAAAACGTAACGCTGTAAGACTATCAGGAATTATTAACGACTTGCTTGATATTTCAAAAATCGAAGCCGGAAAAATGGATTTCAAATTCGAGCTTACTCATATTGAACCGGTTATAGAATATGTTAAAAATAATTTGACCGAAGTTGCAAAAGAGAAAGAATTAACACTTAAATACACTCCATCTGAAGAATCCGTAGAAATTTATGCAGACTCAAACAGACTGGAACAGGTTTTAACAAATCTTGTATCTAATGCCATCAAATTCACACCATCAGCAGGTACAATCGAAATATCTTCAAGAGTTATAAACGCTCGCGAGCTCCAGTACGACCATTGTTTTGAAGAAGATATCAAAAAACTTCAAGGAAACTACCTTCAAGTCTGCGTAGAAGACCAGGGTATCGGAATCGAACGCAAAGACTTAAACCACGTATTTGATAAGTTTGCACAAATTGAAAACTCCTTGTCACGCCAAGTTGGCGGTTCAGGCTTAGGACTGCCTATAGCAAGACAGTTGATGGAATCACATAACGGTGCTATTTGGTGCGATAGCGAGATTAATAAGGGTTCAAGATTCTACTTTGTTATTCCTGTTGCAAATGACAAAAGCAACTTTAACATGATTAAAAAACAAATCATTCAAAAAGCACGTTCAAATGGTGGAACAGCTGCTGTCATAAGTATTAAATCTACAAATAATGTTATTAAAAACTTGATGGATGAAGAGAATTTGCTTAACAAAACTTATTTAACTAATTCTCTTATAGAAAAAGACGGCGAAATGACCACGTTATCTATGGTTATTTTAGACGGGGACAAGCCGGCATGCGAGTTTTTGAAAAAGAAAATTGACACCGTCGTTGCACAAAAAGAGAATGTTTACGGAAAATATGATATAATGTATTCATACGAGATTGAAGGAGATGTACATGAAAAAGATTCTTATAGTAGATGACGAACAGGATATCGTAGAAAGCCTGAAATTCGTACTCGAAGTATCAGGTTTTGTGTGCTATACAGCCTTTAACGGCGAAGACGGATTAAGATTAGCAAAAGAAATTATGCCTGATTTAATCATACTTGATGTTATGATGCCAAAAATTAACGGTTACAAAATCAGCAGACTTTTAAAATACGATGCTAAATATAAGAATATTCCGATATTAATGGTTACAGCACGTTCGCAGGAAGAAGACAAATTAATAGGCGAAGAAACAGGTGCGGATGAATATATCACCAAACCTTTTGAATTAGATGAAGTAGTTAAGATAATAAAAAAATACCTTAAATAATTATGGAAACAACA
>CAMTNN010000019.1 GCA_947073895.1 uncultured cyanobacterium | reverse complement strand
GCTTGTTTCAATCGGAGTCGGATGAGTCAGCATGCCGGATGGTTTATTAATAACCGCCATATCTTCATTTTCCCAAACAATATCTAAATCAATATTTTCAGGCATAATCCGCAACGGCAAAATATCTTCTTCTTCAAACTCAATGTTATCACCGGCTCTTAAAATATATGAAGGCTTAACCTCTTTAGAATTAACCTTACATTTTCCTGATTTAATCAGGCTTTGAATTTTTGAGCGCGAATAATCCCGCATTATTTCTGCAAGGTAAGAATCTATTCTTATATCTTCACTTAGAGTATCAACAGTAATTTTCATTTTATATTATATGTTCAGGCATTGCAGGTTTGCTGTTTTGCAAACGTTTTTCCAATTCACCCGCAGGATTATAGAATGGAGAAACTGTCATAACTTTTGCCGCAATATCAGGGTAGTGATAAATAAATTTTAATTCACTGTCTGTTAACGGCTTTTGAGTATGTACGTTTGCATAACGTGCTAATTCAAGAATGTTACGTGCTTCGTTTTCATCCTTAAACTCAATTTCAAGTTTGTCATAAACATTCCTAAAACCTTTAATTCCACCATATTCACCGGTGGTAATCATTCGACCTGTTTCAATAATTTCAGGTTCGCCTCGTCCGAGTTCTTCAAAATCATACAATTCATAGTTTCTGCGGTCTTTTAGAGCACCGTCAGCGTGAATACCTGATTCGTGAGCAAAAGCATTATCACCAACAGCCGGCTGGTTGATAGGAATTGGAAGCCCAAAAGCGTAAGCAGTATATTTTGCAAGCTTCCAAGCTTTTGATAAATCAATATTTTCATCAACAACCTTTTCTGCATTTTTAAACCCTGCAGATTTCAAAGTTGCAAGCAGACAAGAAACCAAATCAGCATTACCTGCTCTTTCACCCATACCGTTTATTGCAGTATTAATATAAGCATCAACACCCGCATCAAGAGCAGCTCTTGCGCCTTCCACTGAACATGCAACCGCCATACCTAAATCGTTATGAAAATGCATTTCAATAGGCATTTGAGTTTCTTTAGCCAACTGATAAATTCTTGTATAAGTAGTATGCGGATCTTCATAACCTAAAGTATCACAGTATCTGAAACGATAAGCTCCGCGTTTTTTTACCTCTTTGGCTAACTTAATAAGATAATTTAAGTCACTTCTTGAAGCATCTTCAGCGTTTACGCCAATAATTTTTGCACCTTTAGATACGGCACACTCAACCGCTTCACAAGTCATTCTTATGATATCATCAGGAGTTTTCTTGCCTAAATATTTACCCCAAATCATTTGCTCAGATGTAGATTGAGAAAGGTTACAGTATTCTAATAGCGGACAGTTAGAGAATGATTGTTCAACATCGCTTGCAATCGCTCTCATCCAACCTGAAAGTTTGGTTTTTGTGATAATACCGCGTTTTACCAATTCCAAATTAGCATTCAAATAGTTTAACTCGTGCATTGTTGTTGGAAAACCAAACTCTGATTGAGTAATTCCCATATCATCAAGCATCAAATTAATCAAAGTTTTTTGAAGCTTTGCTAATCCTAATCTTGAAGTTTGCACCCCGTCCCTGTTTGTAACATCTACAAAATAAATTTTTGGCATTGAATTCTCCTTTATGGAGGTATTGTACAATATTTAATAACCTCCTTGCAAGTAAAGATTATATTAAGTATTTTACGATTTTCGTTCCTATATCGTATTTTTCGCAATATCTTTTTAACTCTTTTATAACAACTCCTGATAGCATAAATACCGCAATAAGATTTGGAACTGCTAAAAATAATGTAACTGCATCAGATAAGTTAATAATTGATTGAAAGTTCATCGCAGAGCCTGCTATTATACATAGACAGTAAATGGCCTGAAATGTCCTTGTTTTAGCTTTCCCTTCTCCAAATAAGAATCCCCAGGCTTTGAGCCCGTAATATGAGCCGCAAAGCATTGTTGATAATACAAAACAGCTTGCCATAACGGTTAAAAGAATCGGATAAGCAGGACAAATAGTCGCAAAAGCTTTTGATGTAAGCTCAATACCGGCAATTCCGTCTACTGTTAGATATGCTTTTGAAACTACAATTACAAACGCAGTTGCAACACCAACAATTACCGTATCTACAAACGGTTGAAGCATAGAAATAAAGGCTTGAGCAACAGGTTTGTTCGTATTTACAGCAGAAAAGGCAATAGGTGCAGTCCCTAATCCTGATTCATTTGCAAACATTGCTCTTCTAAATCCCCATAATAGACAGGCAAATGCACCGCCGGTCATAGCGCGTGGAGAAAAAGCTTCTTTTATTATCAAAATTACGGTTTCAGGCAAATGATGAATATTAACCAAACATACCAGAAATGCACTTGCAACGTATAAAGTACACATTACAGGAGTTACTTTCGAAGTAAATTTCCCGATTGCTTTAATTCCGCCAATAATTGTAAACCAGGTAATCACAGCGACAATTGTTCCAAGAATCCAACCATTATTAGCAAAAATACTATTATCACCGCCTGTAACTTCAGTATATTGAGCAGTCATTGCATTAATCTGAAACAAGTTCCATCCGCCAATCATTGCAAAAATACAGCAAACTGCATATGTTTTTGCTAATATAGCTCCGATTTTTTCGTTATATTTCCCCCTAAAAGCAATAGGAATATAATACATCGGCCCGCCTGAAACGCTTCCGTCAGGATTAGTTTGTCTAAATTTCACACCCAACAACACTTCAGAGAACTTAAGCGCCATTGAAAACAACCCTGCAATAATCATCCAGAAAATTACCCCAGGCCCACCGATTGAAACAGCCGCGGCAGAACCTGCAACATTCCCGATACCAGCAGATGCGGATATTGTAGCACTCAATGCTTGGAAAGATGATAGCTCACCTTTCTTTTTTCTTTGAAATCCGGAAGGATTGTCGTGTTTATATTTGTTAGTAATTAATTTGAACGCGTGCTTAAAGCCCCAAAACCCGATAAATCCTGTTCTAAATGTAAAAAACAGAGCTGCAGAGATTAACAATGCAACCAAAAATTCGACCTTAACCCCGCCTATTGTGACATAAGAAAAGATTAAGCCCGACACTTTATCGGCTATCGGCGCCAGTGCGCTATCTATAACGGCATCTAAATTCATACAATAATTTTAATATAAACAAAGGGGGAAATAAGAAAGTATTAAATTTTGTAACAAAAGATAAGCTTTTATCATTCATCCATGAGCTTAAAGTCATCACCAAGCTCATCTTCAAGTAACTTAGCAAATTCTGAGAATTTTACACCTGCCGCCTCTGCAATTTTCCACGCCATAGTCAAACTACAACCAACAATACCACGCTCTAACTTACTCAAATGCCCTCTATCAATGTCATATTCACGAGCAAACTTATTTAGCGGACTCTTCATTTCTTCTTGTCGCAAATTTTTAAAAATGAGTCCTGCTGCATTTATTAACTTTTGGGTTTTATCATTTGATTGTTGCATTTTTTTATTAAGTAAAATATAATTAGCAAGTGTTGAAAATAATCTACACAAGGAGGACGTATGTAAGATTTATTTTTTCATAACGGACAAAATATTATAGACTTCTTGGAGCTTATCTTGTGAAAATGTTTGCAATAACAAATTAATCTGTTTACGATAATCAATATTTTCATCCAAAATAAATGTAGGTCTTTGCGTCATTAAGATTTTGGGATGTACATTAAATACATTTGATAATCTTGCATACGTATCACAAGTAACAAAATTGATACCGGTTTCAATTCTCGTTATAGTATTTTTATCAACACCAACCAGCTCAGCTAATTGTTCCTGATTAAGTTTTTTAGCTGTACGTAATTCTTTTACTGAAGCTCCAAAGATATTTTTAATATCATTACCATTCATAATAAGTATAATAGTTTATTTTTTTGTCCTCATCCACTCTGTTTTGCGCAATATGTATGAACAAAACTAATACAAATAAATGTTAAAAGTATGAAAATTACGTTAAATAGCTTAATAAAGGAGACAAAATGCCAAAAGTATCAATTATTGTACCTGTATATAATGTAGAAAAGTATTTAGAAAAGTGTTTAAGCTCTTTAATCAATCAAACACTTGAAGATATTGAAATCATCTGTATTAACGACGGCTCAAAGGATTCATCAGCCCAAATTCTCGAAAAGTTCGCTCAAAAAGATTCGAGAATAAAAGTTTTAACCCAACAAAACCAAGGGATTTCCGCAACCAGAAATAACGGCATTACAGCAGCAACCGGTGAGTATTTGGGTTTTGTCGATTCTGATGATTGGGTTGATTTAGATTATTTCGAGAAACTCTACAACACTGCAAAACAACACGATTGCGATCTTGCCTGTGCAGGATTTAAACGATGTGGAAAAATAAAGAGTTCTACAAGAAAATCATTCAAAGAAATCAAAATTTATACTGATATCAATGACAAAGTTCGGGCCGACAATTTGCCGGAGCACAACTATCTTTGGAACAAAATTTACAGGCGCAGCAAATGGAATTTTGAGTTTCCGGTTGGAAGAATCTTTGAAGACATGGCTATTCTCATAACCATTCTATTTACCTTAGAAAAAATGGTAACCGTCCCAAACACATATTACAATTACCGCAAAACACCCAACTCAATCATTACACAACAAAGCAGCAAAAGTAAAAAAGATTTTATGCGTGCAAAACAAGAACTTTACTCGTATGCAGAGGAACATAATATAGAATTATTTAACCGCAAAGGTTTTAATAAAAAAGAGGTTTACAAAATCGGAGCATTAACTGTTTTAAAAATTTATCATTACGAAGACATCATAAAATTCAAGTTATTCGGTTTCATTCCTATTTTGACTAAAACAGAATAAAAAAAAGCCACTTTTTAATGAGTGGCGAGGGGAAATAGTTAATAGGTATACACTTCACATTCTGTTTTTAGAGTTTAAATTCTTATTATAGCCCGAAGGTTGGAACCGTATCTTTTATACCATCGGAAGCTAATTGTTTATAGGATTCGAGCTGCTGTCGTTTCATTTTCAATCGCTGTTCAATGCCATTGAGTTCGAGCTGAATCTCTTTTTCTTTTTCATTCAGAACAGTAGCTTCTTGCTGTTTCAGATTCTTCAAAGCCTGCTGTTTGAACTGATTGAATGCACTCATTTCTATCTGCATCTGAGTCAGCTGATTTCCCGTAAAAGGAACCCGACCGGTCATCTTCATCGCTTGAAGATTTTGCATTGCACTCATAGAACTTGCTTGATCGGAATATTGCGCAAAAAGTGAAGCTCGCGGAAGCAGTTCCGATGAGAGACCTGCAATATTCCCAATGTTAAGTATGTTTGAACCACCCAGCACTCCCGCATACTTTTGGTAATTGGATAGTCGGGTCTGAGTTCGCATTGCCTGCAACTCCAGTTCATTTATTTCGCGTGTTAATCTCTGGACTTGCCAGAATGCTATTAACATAGTAAACCTACCTAACTTTAACTAACCTTTGTAAAATCATCGGGGTAAATATAAATTTAACCTTTTCTAACCTTACAATTAAATAAAGTATTTTTATTTTCAAAAATTGCCTTTTTTCTTTACATTTGTAAACTTTTGTAAAGGGTTGTATAATTAGAAGCAAAAGGAGAAAATTATGATAAAAGATACACTAAAAAATGCACAGATTTATTACCCGATTTCAGATAAGTTAAAAAAAGGATTCGAATGGCTAAAATCACAGGACTTAGAAAATATTGAGCCTAAAAAATATATTATTGACGGAGATGATGTTTGGGCAAATGTTCAGGAATATGAAACAAAAGATGATGCTAAATACGAAACACACCGCAAGTATATTGATATTCAATATATGATTCAGGGAAGAGAGTTTGTCGGCGTTACAGACAAGATTAATTGTACAACTTGTGATGAATACAATCCTGAATCTGATTTAGAATTTATGGATATTAATGTGAAAGAAGATTATCAAATCTTAAACGAAGGCGATTTTCTTGTCTTCTTCCCTACAGACGCACACAAACCTTCAATTAATCCTGATGAAAAATCGAAGGTAAAAAAAGTGATTGTAAAAGTTGCCGTTTAATATTTATCCCTAAGCAGCGAAGATATTTTCCAAGGAATTGTCAACTTCAAAATCGTATAATTCGTTATTTTCATTATCTTCTGACTTGCTTTTTTCGGCAAGATTCCAAAGTTCACCAAGAACCGGTTCTTTTACCGGTTTTTTGTTTGCATGTTCTTTTAAATATTTAAGAGTTTCTTTTAAAGAGCTATTAACACTGATTTGAGTAGAAGCTTTGATTATTGATAACTGAGGATTATAATCGAAAACAGTTTTATCAATGATTTTTTGAACAGTTTCGTTAGAAGCGTTTTGTCTATTCAAAATATTCTTAGCCGCATTTCTTAAATTTTCGCGGTTTTCAAAACCTTGATATGTATTCATAGTATGCGTAATATTGATTCCCATTTTTCTAATCCCTTTTCGTAATAGTTATATCGGCATTTTTAGATAAAAACTTTAGAACTATTAAACAAATTGTTACAAATCTTAATATAAAAATTAGATAGTACTCTACTTAAAAAACTTTTGTTTATGTTAGTATGTATGTACGTATCGCAAATCAGTATATAAAAAAGGATATCTTTAATGAAAACTTGGGCAAGGGGTTTAGTCCTAATCGCAATATTTATAGCATCATCAATAATGGCTTTTGCTGAGTCTGATGAAACAGTTAATAGAGAAGCTGTTTTGAATGCAATTGTCGGATATGACCAGAAAATCAGTTCGAATCCAAAAGCAGAAGACCCTTATATTAATCGTGCTTACTTGAATTACCTTATAGGAAACATTCAGGCTGCAATTGCGGACTACGATGTGCTTATATCTATGAACCCCAATAATGAAGAGTTTTTCTTAAACAGAGGATATCTTAAACATATTTCCAATCGCAGAGAAGAAGCCCTAAAAGACTATGAAGCAGCATTAAAGATAAAGCCTAATTATGCGTTTGCTCACAACAACCGCGGGGTTGTACTTTCCGAACTCGGAAGAAGCGAAGAATCATTAATGGCTTACAATACAGCGATAAAAATTGACCCTAATTATGCTGACGCATATTACAACAGAGGGAATTTAAAAACCAGAGTAGAAAAGAACGAAGAAGCGTTAGAAGATTTCAATAATGCAATTAAGCTTAATCCTTCTGATTCGGCTTCATATAACAACCGTGGGGTTGTAAAAAGAAAACTTAACTTTGATGTAGGCGCATTAAGCGATTTTACAATTGCAATCAAGTTAAATCCTGAAGATATTACCGCTTTTGCTAACAGAGGACGTTTAAAGAAACGTTATTTTGACAGCGAAGGTGCAGAAGAAGATTTCAACACAGCAGTTGCAGTAGCTAACGAAAGTCCTATTCTTATTAAAGAAATCGAAATTCAGAAACAAATTGCTGACAACAAGAAATCTGTGGAACCGACACAGGCTCCATCAAAAATTGCACAAGAGCCTATACAAAAAATTGCTAACAAACAAATTCTTCCAAAACAAGAAGAACCTGTTAAAGTTGCAGCTATGCAAGCTGGCGTAGTAAAAGTTAATCCAAATCATACAAAAACTCAGTTAGAACCTGTAAAACCGGCTCCTGCAATTACAACAAAACCTGTTGCGAATCCAAAGCTTGCTGAATGTTATTACATAAGAGCACTTCAAAAATATATCCTACAAAACAGAGAAAGTGCGCTTAAAGACTTTAACATGGCGATACAATATAATCCTGAATACGCTGAAGCTTATTACTACAGAGCTGCAATTAAGCGTGATATGAAGGATGCAGGATTTGTAGATGATTATACAAAAGCAATTCAGATTAATCCCGGTTTAAAAGCAGTTAACGATGCAGACGTATTAATGATTTTAAAAATATAAGTTAAAAGGAAGTGTGTGGAATGATGATTAACAGAATACAAGGAAATGAAACAGCTTTTAAAGGAGCGCGGGTAAATATTCTTGCAACAGCAGACAATCACGGGAATATTATGAGACTGCCGCGATTATTAAAGACTGTTGAAAATAACGCAAAAGAAATATTTCCAAAATCAGAATCTGAAAGTACTTTAAATTTCTTTGCAATCGTAGGAGACTGGTTCATAAATCCCTCAAAAAAAGGTTTTATAACTCATCCTGAATTATCAAACGGAGATTTACAGAATCTTGCACTGCTTAAAACAATTGATAGTGTGCGAATGATAGTAAAAAAAATGGTAGATAAGATTCCGGGACATAACAAGCCTGTTATTCCGGAAACATTGTATACAATGGGAAACCACTGTTTAGATGCGGGAACATCATTTATTCTTAATGTTATGCGTAAAAACCCGATGAAATCTTTAGTTACAAACGTTGATTTGGAAAAATCTCCGCAAGTAGTTGAAACAATGGAAAAAACATCAAACATAGTTAAATCTGCTATTTATTCCGTGCCTGATGATAAAAAACCGGATTTATTACATAAAGTAATGTTTCTGGGTGTAACAATTCCAAGTATGGATTTCTACAATCCGGGACTTTGTGAAGGATTAGAATTCTTTGATAACTCCAACAAAAAAGATGCAAATCTAAAAGAAGAAGATATTCAAGATACAATTCAAGCAGTAAAAGCAGAAGTAGAAGCTTTTAAATCAAAAAACCCAAAGGGTGCAGTAATTCTTTTATCTCACATGGGCGGCAGATTATCTGAAATTATTAGAGATAATGTTCCTGAAATTGACCATATTTTAAACGGTCATGACCATAAAAACTCACAGCTTAATGTTGGTATCACAAGTATTAACTCTCTTGGCAAAGATAATGAAATGATTAAGGCATTAAACTTTGAATTTGATGACGATGGAAACTTTGCAAAAGGTAAAATGACCCCTTATTTTACAGAAACAACACTGGCTGACGGTTTAGAATCACACCCATTCCAAAAGTTTTTAGACAGTTTCTTTGAAGATGACTTAAAGCCGCTTATTAGTTTAGGAGAGCTGAAATCAGACGCTGATATCGAAGCTGCAAAAAAGAAATTCCCGATTTATGTTGAATCTGTTTTAAGAAGTTTCGGTATTTCTGATGAAAATGTTTCTAAAGCTCTTATGCAAAATGATAACTTTAAATCATTAGTTCATTCACTTGCAGCTGCAGAACTGGAAAAAGATGACAGTGTGGAAAAAGGATTAACATCTCTTACTTACGGTAACGAAATCCGCTACCAAAACAGCTACTTAATGAATTATTTAACAAGCGCACTTAAACGAGTTATACGTGAAAAGCACAACCCTGATGTATTTACAGTTGCTCTCCAATCATCAATTGTACGTGGCGGACTGGAAAATGAAGCAGACAATCTAATGGTTATGAAAGTCTTTGACGGTGTCAGTGAAGACTTGTCAAACCTTAGAATTGGAAGCATAAAAGGCCAGGAACTGGTAGGACTTATTGTTGAAAACATTCTTTCTAACCTCAAGGCTCCTACAAGAAATACAATTATTCACTGGTCTGATGTTCAAGTTAACCGTACAATGATTGAAGCAATTTCCACAGGAAATCTAAAGGCTGATTATTCAGAAGCAGTACGTGTTAGGAACAAGCTTACAAAAGAATTTGAGCCAATTGACTTAAATGAAGATTACTCAATGGTTATTGGAGAAAAATTTCTTGTAAAAGATGATATTGAATGGCCAGGCAAAATAAGAGACCGCTTTGTATCTCTCAACAAAACCTATGACCAATTATTCCGAGAATACATAGAAAGCGTTGATTATAAGCTTCATATTACTCCAAAAACTAAAGAAGAAAGAATCTTATAAAGGTAATAACAAACTTAAGATTACAAAACCTGAAATAATAAAAGATATAATCAAAAGAATTTGGAAGGCTGAAAGTCCTTCCTTTTTCTTAGTTGATTTACTTTTCATCGTATAAGATTGTTTTACGGAAACAGGCTTTTTCTTACCTTCTTTATACTTTTCAGATAATGTTTTTTTAGATTTTTCACCTGTAATTAATAAATCAATATCGTATTGAAGCTTCAGAATATTTGAATTTGCTTTCGCATAATAAACTGCATAATTAATAGAAGTTTCAAAAGCCCGCTGCAAGCACTCAAGAGCAAGCATTCCTTCTTTTTTTACTGTGTTTGAATGTGCAGAAGAATTACCTTGTTTTTTAAGAAAATACAAGTCATCAATAAATTCTTTTTCTTGTTCTGATTTAATTTTATCTTTTAGTGTTGCAAGCATTTCATCAAATGTTGATTCCGTCGTACATCTAGTTCCTATAACATTTTTGCAGATATTTTCACCAAACTTGCGGGTCTGAACCATACATTGATCAAAATATTCATCTCTATATAGTCTCTCAGCCTCTGTAATAATATTATATAAATTTTTGTCTATACTTTTTAAGAAATTAAAATTTGATATCATAATGTTTTAATTATACTCAAAATATAGAATAAGAGTGAGTACCATTAATTTTTCAACTCGAATTATTCAATCCTATATGATAGAGAATGCGAAAATTGTCCAAAATTAAAAGAGCATCCAGGCAAAAAAGTAGGCAAATTTGAAAAATTCAAATTCAATTTAAGAAAATTATATATTTCTTTAAGAAAATGTGCTAAAATTTAAACAATTATGAATAATAATAATAAAATCTTTATTAAAGGTATTGACAGAACTTCCGATATAAAATATTGTAATTGTTCGGGTAATAAATATTGGATAACTTACAAAGGTGGAAAAACCTATCCTTATAGTTGCTCTGATGTAAAAATAATTTCAACTGCTAAAGAAGATAAATTAGTCAAATGTCGTTTAGAATATTTTAAAGATATTGCAGATAAAATAGGGATAAAAAGCTCCACTGAAAAAGGTAGAGTTATAAATATATTAGCTAACAACTACGCAAGAATTCGTACAATTGAAACAGAAACGGTTTTGTACAATTTTTTAAGTGGCGAAGAACCATTGAAACAGGAAAAAACAAAAGACAAATTTGCTACTTTTTTCAAAATAATTAATTTAAAAGAGAAAAATACCGACAGTAATATAATTTATCCATTCGGATTTAATTTAAGTCAAAAAGCTGCGGTAGAAAAAGCCCTTGATAATAAATTATCTACAATAGAAGGACCGCCCGGTACAGGAAAGACTCAAACGATACTAAATATTATTGCAAATATAGTATCCAGAGGTGAAAGTGTTGCGGTTGTTTCAAGCAATAATTCTGCTACAAAAAATATCATTGACAAATTAAAAAAATATGATGTTAATTTTATAGCTGCATATTTAGGCAATAGCGAGAATAAACAAGAATTTATTAATTCTCAAAAGCCATTGCCAAGTTTAGAAAATTGGCAGCTAAGTAATAAAGAAATAAATGATTTGTATTTATTATTAAACTCAAAATATAAATTATTACAAGAAATGTTATTAAAACAAACTACTCTTGCAAGATTAAAACAAGAATTAAATGGATATGAGATTGAAATAGCACACCACTGCAATTATTTAAAATCATTCAAAAATATAGATATACCAAGTGAAATTGTAGAAATAAATTCTTGGAAAAAGGCATTAGAAATGAGCTTTCTATTTGAAACAGAAGGAAAGAATTTCAAAAAACCTAATTTTATTATCGAAATAATAAAAAATATTTTAGAATTTTCAAAAATATTAAAATTTAAAAAGACTCTAACCAAAGAGCTTTTAAATAAATATGATAAAAATTATTTAATTGCACTCTGTGAAGACAGATTCTATAAGATAAAAATAAACGAAATAAACAAAGAAATTACAGATATTTTAAAAAAATTAGAACATTATAATTTTAATGATAAAATGAAAGAATACTCTGAACTTTCTGCAAAAGTATTTAAGGCAAAACTTGCGCAAAGATATAAAACTAAAAAAAGAGAAATTTATACATTAAGTGATTTAACATTAAAATCTGAAAAATTTATTGAAAATTATCCGGTTATATTGAGTACTACTTATTCACTCAGAAGCTGTTTGTCCAATAACGTAATGTATGATTATGTTATTGTTGATGAAGCATCACAAGTTGACTTAGCAACAGGAGTATTAGCCTTATCTTGTGCTAAAAAAGCAGTAATTGTCGGTGATTTAAAGCAACTGCCAAATGTTGTGGACAATAATATTGCTAATATTACTGATAAAATTTTTGATAATCATAAAATATCTGAATCATATAGGTACAAAAATCATTGTTTGTTATCTTGCATTTCTGAATTGTTTCCTAATATACCTAACACATTATTAAAGGAACATTATAGATGTCATCCACAAATAATAGAATTTTGTAACAAGAAATTTTATAATAATCAGTTAATTGTATTAAGCAATGCAAAATCAAATAAAAAACCTTTGATAGTGTATAAAACTGTTAAAGGTAACCAAGCAATAAATAATGTTAATCAAAGACAAATTGATGTAATAAAAAATGAAATTATACCAAATGAAAATTTATGCGTTGACGATGATTCATTGGGAATTGTAACCCCGTATCGAAATCAAACAAATGCATTGCAAAATGCATTTAAAGGAACTTCCGTTAAAGCAGATACGGTTGATAAATTTCAAGGTCAAGAAAATAAGGTTATTATATTATCTACAGTTGATAATCAGATAAAAGACTTTACAGATAACCCTAATAGATTGAATGTTGCCATCTCTCGAGCAATAGAACAACTTATAGTTGTCGTGAACGGCAATGAGCCTAAAAGAGACACAAATATAGATGAACTCATTCGATATATTGAATATAATAATTGTGACATAAAAGAAAGTAAATTATATTCCATATTCGACAATCTTTATAAATGCTATGAAAAAGAAAGGAAATTATTACTAAAAAAATATAAGAAAATTTCAAAATATGACAGTGAAAATATAATGTACTCTGTAATTAAAGAAATTTTGCAAGATTATAATAATATTGATATCGTTTCTCATTTTCCTTTAAACATGATAATAAAAGATACAAGTTTAATGACACAAGAGGAATTTAAATATGCAAGTAATGATTGGACGCATGTGGATTTTCTTTTATATAGCAAAATTGACAAATCTCCATTATTGGCTATAGAGGTAGATGGTTATAAATATCATAATTTGAATGATAAACAAACAAAAAGGGATTCATTAAAAAATTCTATATTTGAAAAATATGGAATTAAACTTCTACGTTTTAGTACAAAAGGAAGTAATGAAAAACAACGATTAATAGAAGCATTCAAGCAATTTAATTGAAACAAAAAAGAGACCTTTATAGGTCTCCTTCTGTAAATGGGGCGCCTGATGGGATTCGAACCCATGCATATCGGAACCACAATCCGAGGTCTTAACCACTTGACGACAGGCGCCATAATTCCGACAATTTCTAGTATATCAAATAAATATTTTTACGCAAGTATCTATAAAACAAACACATCATGCCGGTTTTATTTTAATAATAAATAGTGCACCCAATAAGCATAAGCGATGCCGCATAAAGCACCCACAACAACTTGTAGCGGGGTGTGTCCTAGAAGTTCTTTTAGCTTTCCACCTGCTTCTGCAAGGTCTTGTTTATACAAATCCATAATAATCTTATTAAGACAGGCTGCTTGTTTTCCCGCTGCACGTCTTACCCCAGCGGCATCATACATTACAATAAATGCGTAACCAAGAGCTATTGCAAATTCGATTGAATCATAGCCTCTGATTAAGCCAACCGCAGTAGAAAGTCCCATAACTCCTGCTGCATGAGAGCTTGGCATTCCTCCTGTTGTGGTAAATAATCTTAAATCAACTTTTCTTTTTAAAATTAAAAAAAAAGGCTCTTTTTGTATACTGCTTTTATCATTAGCAAACAATAATAGTTCTATTGCTTTAACAGGATAATTTTTGCTGTTCCATGGTATTCCACTTAATCAGTGCAAAAAATTTAGAGTAGACAGAGAACACAGCAAAGCAGTCATTTTATCAAATGTTATAAATTTATTCTGTTGCTTTTTGAAACAGAAAACGATTTTCTACAATTTTTGTTGTCAATTTTTTCTCATCTAATAAATAAGAGAGATAAGAACGTATGGTACTACCTACCAAAACATATTGGCTGGCATCC
>CAMTNN010000018.1 GCA_947073895.1 uncultured cyanobacterium | reverse complement strand
AACAAAATTCGGTAAAGATTACTAAAAATCAGTTTGGTAATATTTACGAAAAAGTTTCTGAGATATCTCAAGTTCTTAATATCACAGATGTTCCTGAAATTTATTTAATGCAATCTGATGGGATGTTGAACGCATTTGCAACAAAATTTTTGTTTAAAGACTATGTTGTTCTTTATTCCGATATCATGGAACTGGCTTTTCAGGAAGGTGAAGATGCAGTTAATTTTATAATTGCTCATGAGCTTGCACATGTTAAAAGGAAACATTTGAGTAAACAAATTTGGGCTTTCTGGGGTCTGATTCTTCCTTATTTAAATACAGCTTATTCAAGAGCTTGTGAAACAACTTGTGACAATATTGCGGCTTATTTTGTTCCTAACAATGCTATTGACGGACTTATGGTTCTTATGGCAGGAAAAAAGTTATATAAAAAAGTTAATGTAGAAGAAATGCTAAAAGATGCAAACAATGACTATGGTTTCTTTGCGTGGCTCTCTGAAATTAATTCTTCTCATCCGGCGCTTGCAAAACGTGTTTATAATGTTTTAAAAATTTCTGAAACTGTTACAGGTAATAAAAACGAAATGGTTGCCGGACCTCAAAAATTTGAACTTGCAACGGTATGGAAAGTTTTAATTTGGTTTATGGGCGGTTCATATATTTTATTGATTATTATGTGCTTTGTCTTCTTGTCTATGGCAGTTGCTTTGCTGCCTGCTAGCTCATAAAATATATTTAGTTGGTAGTGTTATTACCGCTTTGAATTGAAAATAAGGCAGGCGTAAGTTTGCCTTATTTTCTAATTTTAGTATAATTAGATTATGCTAATTCCTAAATTTAATAAAGAAGTCAATTCTTATTCACAAAAATTTTGCTCAGATTTTTATTTTTGGTTTAATAATTGGTTTGATATTGAGCATTATGAGTTTACCTTAAACGATAAAAACGTTATTAATAAGATAATATATAAATATTATTCTTTTGCATTTTATATGTTTCATAAAGAAAATAAGGAGTTATTGCGTTCACCTGACTTAGCAATTGAGTTTAATGTTGTTATGACAATCCTTTTGGTGCATATAACAGGCAGTGTTTTTTATATGAGTGGAGAGGATTTGTCTGAAAATCGCAGAGATAAAATTTATGAAACTTTGATTCGAAAAACTATTTATAAGTGGTACAATACTTCTACGGAGAATATTACCGAGTTTGAATTGGTTCAAAATCTATTGGATTATATAATTGATGAATTTCAAAATCTGGTGCAGCTTGATTTATCTGAGTGGAAATATGATATGGATTCAAAGGTACATTTTTTTACTAAGTTTAAATTTATGCATAATATTCTATCAACAGGAAGGTTAAAAGAACAAGCAGAGCGTGTAATTTCTTTCAGTATGTCTATTAAGTTATGGGTTATAACATTAATGCAGTTTATAATGTTGATGTTTTTCTTGCCGTCTGTGTCTTTGTTTGTTTTTAAATATAGAATTATATTAGTTGTTGCCTTTTATATTGCTTTTTTTGCAATTTTGGGATGGTGTGTATTTGAAAACTTTAGGGTTAAAAAGAAAATTGATATATTAGAAAAATTTAGTAATAATCGTTTATATGAAAGGTTAGGGGTTGATATTTTATGCATTAGATTCGCATTGCCACTTTTTTCATATTTTGATCCTGACAAAGAAAATAATCTTATTCCTTCTATTAGTGATTTTCGTTTGGATTTAATTGATAAAATTGGATGGGTTTTACCGTCTGTTAGAGTTTTAGATGATTCTCGAATGGATAATGGGATTTCAATTGATGTAAGAGGTAGAGAAGTTCTTCATTTTGATTTTTATACTAATAAATTTATAATTTTTGAAAACGATGCGAAGATTAATAATATTATGCTTCCAGATAACAAAATTGAATGTGCAGTTGAAGAGAGAACCTATTATTGGGTTGCAGAAGATTTTTGCAAAGATTTAGATAGAGAATGGTATTTAACAAGAGATGAGTTTATTAAATATATTCTTAATTATGTTGCTTTTTGTTATATTGATGAGATATTTACTATTGAAGATGCATATTTGCTTCGAGAAATATTTGCGGGTAGTCTTAGCGGTACAGAAAGAGAGGAATGTTATGATACTTTATCTATCTTTGATTTAAGAGAAATTTTTGTAAAAATTATTCAAAGAGGTGGTTCTGTAAAGGATATTAAATTTGTTCGTACAAAAATTATGCATTATTGGAAAAAAACTTCGGATTTAGATTATATTGCGTTTTTGGTTTGCAATGATCTGGCGGTTAAATAGTTTTCACACTTCTTAATAAAAAAGCAATTTCTATTTCAAGATATCCTTTATATATTTAAGGATATTTTTGTTTAGAGAAGAATAATGCCGGATAGAGACAAGGAATATTTTAAAGCATTTGCTCAAATAATAAAAGATAACAAGACTACACCTACTGAGGGTGAGCGTCTTGTGCAGGAAGCGCCTTATGTTACTAAAGAGGGTAACGGATTTAATACTGCTATTACTCTTGTCGATAGGGCTTTTTATAAGCCTCCTAAAAGCGGTTCCGAAAAAGCGGCGGAACAAACGGAGATAACTCAGGAGGTGCACAATAAGGCTTATACTCGATATGAGTTTATAAATACTACGATTAATAAAGTTGAAGACTTTTTTGACGATGTTCGCTATGATGTTAATTTAGGTAATGTTAGTGTTACCAAGGATTTGAATCCGGCTTTGAGTATCGGTGCTAATGTCGATTTTATCGGGAATGTCGGTTTGAATATTTCTAAACAATATGGCGGTGTGCACTTTGATGGTGCTGTTCAGTATAAACCGGCGCAACAAGAAGGAAGAATTGCACTTAATTATTCGGATGTTGTTAACGGTGCTTCTACAAGTATTTATTTGAATGATTATAACCCTGGTGTGATGAGCGCTTATACAAAACATTTGAAGGATAAACAAAGTGTCGGAGCGGGCGTTTCCGTATTTAAAGAAGACACAAATGTGTATGTGAAATATAAAAAGGATAATGCTGCAGTTTCTATGTATGGTTCTGTAAGAAATCCGTTTGTCGGAGTGAGTGCAAGAGTAACTTTTTAGCTGACTAATCCGCCAAAAGCCATAACATCTTCATACTCTGCTCCCGCTTCAAGCATTTCTTCTGCTGAAAAATTGAACAGAGTTACTGTGTCAATGACTTCGTTTTTGTTATCGATATTTTTGATAACAAAATCGAGAGCCGACTCACGTGTCATATATTGGAAACGGTCATGAATTCCCTGTTTTAGACTTCTGCGCTTAGCTTTTCCCATTACGAGCCTCTCTCCATTGCTAAGAGCGCTACACCTATCATTCCCGCATAATTCCCGGCTGTTGCAAGTCTGATTGAAGTTGGCGGAGTGACGATGTCTGAATTAACCTCTTCTTCTACTTTTTTTACATCAACAAATTGAGCCATTGAGCCTGAAAGTACAACACAATCAGGATCGAAAATATCAGCTAAACCTTTAATGCCGGTTGTAATATCATTTTGCCAACGCTTTAATACTTCAATCATTTTAGTATTGCCGTTTTTTACGCCTTCTATAACATCATAGGTTGTAACATTTTTATCGTTTAGCATTTCTTCTGCATCAATCTTGAGGGCTGTACCTGAGGCGTAGATTTCAAAACAATCCCATCCTCCGCAGGTGCATTTTCTGCGTTTATCGGGATACATTTTAAAGTGCATTTCACCAGCTGCACCTGATTTTCCTTTAAGTAAGTTATTATTAATAATGATTCCGCCGCCGACTCCTGTTCCGAGAGTTAGAAGAACTGATACGGATGTGTTTTTTGAAGCTCCGATTTTGTATTCTGCCCATGCTGCAGCGTTAGCATCGTTTTCCAAAAATACGCGCTTTGAGCTGAGTGATTGAAAATCGATTGTGTTATAGCCTTGAGGAAGATTTCCGGTTGAGCCGATAACAGCAGTGTTTTGGTTATTAACAGCTCCGGCTGTTGCGATTGCTATAATATCAACTTCGTTTTCGTGTTTTTGGATTTGTTCCTGTAAAACTTTTTTTATTTCGTCTAAGGATTTTGGGGTTGAAAATTTATCAATCTCGCCTATGATTTCTCCGTTTTCATTAATAATAGTCGAATATATTTTTGTTCCGCCAATATCAAATGCTAATGCCTTTTTCATTCTATGCTCCCAAAAATCTTTTTACAATCAATTGCGGTCTTGTTATGGCTGAACCTATGACAACACAGTGTGCGCCTAATTCAAACCCTTTTTTTACGTCCTCAGGTGTCCAGATTCTTCCTTCAAGGATAACGGGTTTATTTACTGATTTAACAAGTTTTTCCAATAATTCAAAATCAGGTGTATCGCTTGCAATTCCTGATTCGTCAGTATATCCTGCTAAGGTTGTTGAAATAATATCCGCTCCCAATTTTTCTGCATTTATCCCTTCTTCAAGAGTAGAAATATCTGCCATTGAGAGTCTGCCTGCAGATTTTATCTCTTTAATAATATCTTCTAAAGAGCAGTTAGGGCGCGGTCTTGTTGTACCGTCAAATGCAATAATGTCAGCACCTGCTTCAATAAGTTCTCTGACTTCTTTAAGCGTTGGTGTAATATAAACTACGCTTCTCCAGTTATCAGGAAGTTTATCGGGTTTAGTTAATCCGATTACAGGAAGTCCGAATTCTTTTGCGTTTCTTACATCCCTTGCTCCTGCAACCCGAAGCCCGCCTGCTCCGCCGTTAACAACAGACTGCATCATAGCTTTCATGCAAGTTTCTTCGTAAAACGGTTCATCAGGCATTGCCTGTGATGAAACAATAATTTTTCCCTTCAAATCATTAATGATAGCCATAACAAAATTCTATCATAAAAAAGATTGCTATAAATATAAAAAAATTCTATAATGAAATCGAGGTTAATTATTATGAACAAAAAAACAGTGTTTGGAATTTCTTTAGTTTTAGTTTTAGTTTTAGTTTTAGCTGCCGGCTTGGGTTATTATTTCTGGCCCGAGGAAAAAGAAGCAGAAGTGGTTATTCCGCCAAAAGAGGAGAAACCTGCTGCAGTTCCGAGTAAGCCCGTAAAAACTGCGCCGCAACCAAAACAAGAGCTACCGTCTAAGAAAACGGATTTATATAATACTGTTGATAAAAACTTACCGCTTTCAGCGATTGCTGATTTAAATACACTGCCAAATGAGGTTCAAAAAACAGTAAAAAAACTTCTTGATGAATCTTGCGGAGGAATATATTATCTTAACTCAACAAAGGATAAAGTTGTTCTTGTTGTAGATTTGACTCCGGAAGGTGAAGAGAATGCCGTAAAACGACATGATTTCAATTTTGTTGAAATATCATTAGCGGATGGAACTATTTTGAGTCAAAATAATCTTGAGCAGGATTCAGAGACGGATAAATGGAAATATGATAATGATTTACCAATCTTGCATAAACATTATAATGAAGATAAGGAGCTTGTTTACACAGAGATTTGGAATTATTCTGAGGATGAGTCTATAAAATACAAAAAGACTGATAAAGATGAAAATGTTATTTCAATCCGCAAAGAGGTTGTCGAAAATGGAACGAATTTGCGTGAAGAACATATTTTCTATGATAATGAAGGCAAAATGGTTAAAAATGTTTCGTTCAATTATGACGGAGTCGACCTAACAAGGTTTACTTATTATAATTCTGATGATACAGAAGATTCTGCAATGCTTGTCAGTGAATTTGAAGATGGTGTGAAGAAAAAAGAGACTCTGTATTCTTCTGATTATCATGTAAAAAATATCTATATTCCGGAATATAAGGACGGACAAAGGTCAGAAATTAAAATCTTTGATAAGGATAATAGCCTTGTGGAAACTCTTGTTGGGGACTAACTTCTTTCGGTCTTGTATAATGCTGCATAATTTTGTTTGCTAACCCGACAGAAAGCCCTGTAGCTATTGCGTAACCGGCATAACTCATAAGAGCTTTTCCATAGAATTTTTTAAGATTTTTTATTGCGGCTTCGCCAAGTCCGCCTTCGCGTGCGAGTTTTATTCCTTTGTGACTTGCAAGAGCTTCTTCTGCAACTGTTGGAAGCATTGCTGCAAATGCAATTTTCCCGCAATTGTTTTGCACAAAATCCCTTAGGCCGTTATCGTTTTCTTTTGGTTTCGGCCTGGAAAATAATGCCACAGTTCCCATTAAACCTGCTATTGCATATCCTGGACCTCTAAATTTTTGGAGCAGATTTCCCCAGGTGCTCTTTAGGTTGTTTAATGCGTGACCTGCTTCGTGAAAGGCTGAAATAGAAGCTTTGTTTAAATTGAAATGGATTTCCTTTGCATCAGGCGCGTAGAATGCATTTAGCCCTGCTTTAACATCTTTATGAAAAATCTCTTTTTCTCTAGCAGTTCCCAATTTTGCCAAATCGTCAGGTGAAAATTCCTGATGTATTATATTTACTCCTTCTTCAGGTAAGCCTGATGTTTTAAAGGATTTTATAAAAGCATCCTTGTACTGTTGATTGTTCGCGTGTTCTGCTTTCATTTGTTTCAAGAACGGTTTTGAAAACAGTGGTAATGTTGACATAATTGCACCTGATGCAGCAGACGCTATCCAGAATCCTTTTTCGGCGTCTTCTTTGGTTCTTGGTACATAATAATTCCCATTAGAAATAACAGTCACTTACACATCACCTTTCTAATATATAAAAACATTTTTTCACAGAAAATTGCTATATTATGAAGTTTTATTATTGTGCACCTGTTAAACCGTCGGGTTGTTTTTGAATATTCTTTAACTCATTTTTGCGCTGTTGGATTTTAAGCAGAGTTTCCATATCCATTTGATGGATTTTGCGTTTGTATTCTAAATCTTTTAGTTCTTTATCAAATTTTTTTGCTTCTTTAGCTTTCTTTTCTTCTGCTTTTTCGCGCTCTTTTGCCTGACGGGCTTCAAATTCAAGCTCAGTAGAGTCTTTAACCGAATCTTCTGCCAGCCTGAAGCCTATTACAGAAACAGGAATGCTTGACCCTGTTAAATCTTCAAGCTTAGAGTTTACTCCCTCAACATCAATACTCCATGTCCCCAAAAACTTCGGTACTTCGCCGGTGTAAGCATAAGCACAAAGGATGATTCGATTATCATTATTTGCATCAAATCCCATTGGGTAAATATCCCAACGGTTTTCTTCAAAATCAACTCCGCCTGTGTTAGCCCAGTAATCAATAATTGCTTCTCTAATTTGAGGTAGTTTGGTTGCTTTTTTGTTCTCAAAATCATATACCCACAAATCTGTTTTCCAAATCCCATCATGACGGTGTCCGACTTTTTCTTTAACAACAAGCTTTTTGTTATCACTCGAAAAATCAATTGGAGTAAGGGTTCTGAATATGAATTTTGTTTCAATATCTTTAGATGTTGATATCAAAGGCTTTTCTTCTCTTTGAACAATATTCGCTTTCATTGCTTTTTCTGTATCTTTCAAAGAAGGGTCTAATTTTATTAAAAACAAATCACACGAAGTACAGTCAGTTTGCGCATAATAATAAACTGCAGGATAGACAAGCATTGTTTTATCGCCTGAAATAATTCCCTGTGCATTAATTTGTCTGTCAAAATTAAGTTTGCGCGGAAGTGTTAACTCCGGACTTCCAATCGGGTCGTTATATTTTACGAGTTTAAAAGTTTTTTGCGGAACATAAACCATATTGGAATCTTTTGGAATTTCAGGTTCTTTTACTTCTTCAATGATTTCTTTTTTTGATTTAGCTCTTGATTTTGCTTCGTATTCAGCAACGGTCATATAGCCTGATTCAGGCATTTTACTTTTTTCATATTTTTCTGTTACTTCAACCTTATTTACATTGTTTTGGTAAATGGTTTCCGCAACAACTCTATCCTGTCTTTTATTAAAAGGCAGTTTTAGTTGGCTGAAATGAACTTTCATTGCCATAATACTTCCGGCAAGAGCTTCAAACATTTAAACCAGCCCCTCTTTCATTGCCATAACAGTTGCCTGGGTTCTGGTAGCAGCACAAAGCTTTTGTAAGATACTGTGTACATGTGCTTTTGTGGTAGCTCTTGAAATAACAAGTTTTTCTGCAATTTGTGGATTAGAAAGTCCTTCTACCATAAGTTCAAGTACATCAAGTTCTCTTTCCGTAAGACCGTAAGTGTTTTTGTCTTGTTTAGAAACCTCTGTTACAACGGTACTTGAAGGTTTCTGTAAGCTTGAGAATACCATTTTTGCAATTGCAGGGTCAATCCAACCCACACCATCATAAACTGCTTTAATAGCAGCTAAGGTTTGCTCAGGGCTGGCACCTTTCATAATATAACCGTCAGCACCTGCTTTGAATGATTCAAAAACATCGTGTTCGCTGTCACGGGATGTGAAAATAAGTATTTTTGTTTCCGGCAAAAAATCTTTGATTCGACCTGTTGCCTCAATGCCATCCATTCCCGGAAGTCCAATATCCATAAGAATAACATTAGGAGTTAATTCACGTGCTTTTTTTACTCCCTCAATGCCGTCAGAAGCTTCTGCAATAAGATTAATCTCTTCTGCTTTATCAAGAAGCATTGAAAGACCCATTCTGTAAAGTTCATGATCTTCTACTAAAAGTACATTTATCATTTCAAAACTCCTGCTTTGCTCACTGCTTCTGTTAGGATAAATGAGAACTCACTGCCTTTATTTAAAACACTTTCGAGCCAAATCTTTCCGCCGTGTGATTCAATAATTTGTCTAGAAAGATATAAACCTAAACCTGTTCCTGTTGAACGTTTTGTGCTGGTTCCCTGTGAGAATCTCTGGAACATATTTGGAATATCTTCTTGAGGAATTCCGCAGCCGTTATCGGAAACCGAGAATATTAAATCGTTTGCTTCGTTTTTGAGTGTAATAACAACTTTGCCGTTTTCTTGAGTATAATTAATTGCATTTCCGCATAAGTTGCAAATAACTCTTCTTAATTCGTTTCTGTCTGCTTCAATTTCAAGACTTGTATCTGTGCAATCAATAGAAAAATCTATATTCTTGCTGTCTGCCAAAGGTTTTAGTTCATCATAAACAAGTTTTGTAAGCTCATAAATATTGAAGTTCGATTTATTTAAAATCAATTTTTCAGCATCATATTTGTATACTTCTAATAAAGCATTAACCAATCCTAATAAATCTTCATTGCTCTTTTGCATAGTGGAAAGAAGAAGTTTTTGTTTATCATCCAATTCTCCCAATGCGCCGTCAAGGAAAAATTTAAGAGTTTGAATAGCAGCCAAAATCGGCGTTCTCAAATCATGAGTAAGAGTTGCGATAAAATCATCACGCAATCTGTCTGCTTTCTTTTGCGCCGTAACATCACGGATAACACCGACAAAACGCTTAAACTCTTCATCAGGATTGATTCTTGCAAAACTGATTTCAACAGGAACAATGTTACTGCTGAGTGGATTTTTGATATAAAACTCTCTTAAGAATAATTCATTTTCTTCAAGTTTATGTAATTCTTTTGAGATAAAAGTTTTTTTGCTGAACATAAAATCATCAACCGATGCGGAAATAATTTTGCTGTTAACAAGTCCGATAAGTGTTTCACAAGCAGGGTTTACCTGTTCAATAATTCCGTCTTCGTTAAGAATCAAAATCCCGTCAGCACAGTAATTAACAATTCCTGCAAGTTTTGCATTAGATTGTTTTAAGTCAGCAGTGCGTTCTTCAACAAGTTCTTCCAAATTATGTGAATATTTTTCAAGTTCTTTTTTTGCAGCTTCAAGTTCAGAAATCTTTTGTCTGAGCTCAGATAATAGATAACTTCTTTCAATACCATTTTTGATATTGATAATTAAATCATCATTGTTCCAAGGCTTTTCTATGTATCTGTAAAGCCCGATTTCATTGATTGCCCGAATAGCATTTTCTTTATCAGCATAACCTGTCAAAAGAATTTTGCTCACTTCCGGGTGAAGTTTTTTTACTTCGCTCAAAAACTCCAAGCCGTTCATTTCAGGCATTAAAAAGTCCGAAATTACTAAGTCCGGTGTATTTTCTTTTAAAAACTCAACAGCTTCTTTCGGGCTGTTAAAAAAATGCGCGTCAGTAAATCCTTCAACTTTTAGCAATGTACTAAAAGCGGAAGTTACTACTCTTTCATCATCGACTACAACAATCTTCCCCTTGTTCATACTTTTATAATAACCTAAACAATATCATTAGACAAATTGTTAATAATTATTAAATCTGTGCTATAATTTAGAAAAATATATTTGGAGGGTTTTTTAATGTTCGGAAAATCTAAAAAAGGGTTTACTTTGACCGAAGTTTTGCTAGCAATGGCTGTGGTAGGGGTTATCTCTGCTATGGTTTTACCTCAGTTGGTTAAAAGTACTAATAAAGATAAAACAGGGACGCTACTTGGTAAAGCGGTTGAGCAAATTGAATTGGGTTGCCAGAATATGATTCAAGCATACAACAGCAGTGAAGAGGCAGGTATGTCAATGGCTGATACATTATTAGATTTAGAAGATACAAATTATCGTTTTCGTCTTGAAAGAATGGCTACTTATGTAGGAGCAACTCGAGTTAATGATAGTGGTAGTGATGCAATTCTGCAGAGACATATTTATAGATTTAATAAATTCCCTGTGGAATATAGCATGTTGAATACATGGGTGATACCGATGAATCCTAACAGAGAAACCAATATTAGGAATATAACTATAGATACTAATGGTTTTGACAATAGACCTAACAGGGGGGGGATTGACCAATTCAGATTTATGCTGCGGAATGATGGAAAATTAATTCCTGAAGGACTTAATTCCAATAGTTGTGATGGTGATTTTGTGAGTAATCCGGGCTTTAATTGCACTGCGCGTGTTGTTCGCGACGGATTTAAGATTAAATACAGATAATAATAAAAGGGAGGCTTAATAATGGCAGATGCAAAAATTTTAGCTACAATTGACAGAACAGATACTGAACAATTACAGATTTCTGTATCAGAATACAGAGGTAAAAGTTATTTGAATTTGAGAATCTTTTACACAACTGATGAAGGTGCAAATTGGATTCCAACTAAAAAAGGTGTTACTTTTGCTCCTGATCAATTGGATGTATTAACAGATGCGATTGAAGAAGCTAAACAACTGTTTATGCAAGAAGAAATGGAGTAAGTTTGAATAATATTCAGGACGAATTTATATCAACAGTTTCACATGAGATGAGAACCCCGCTGACAAGTATCAGGGGGTTTTCTCAGACTCTTTTGAATTCGTGGGATAAAATTGATGAAGAAAACAAGAAGAAGTTTGTTAAAATAATTGAGGAGCAATCTAATAGGCTGATTAATCTTGTAGAAAATGTTTTAACGGTTTCGAAAATCAATGCGGATAAGCCTGTTTTTAGAGCAGTTGATGTGAATTCTTCTATTGAAAAAGTTCTTCAAATGTTTAGTCAAAAATACAAAGATTATAAAATTTGCAGGAGCTTTAATAATCATTTACCTCTTGTTAGGCTTGATGAAGAAAAATTTCAACAGGTTATGACAAATCTTATAGACAATGCTTGCAAGTATTCTGATTCTAAAAAGGAAATAGAAATTACAACATCATTTTTGAATTCGGATTATGTCAAAATTTCTGTAAAAGATTACGGTGTTGGGATTAAAGAAGAAGATTTTGGAAAAGTATTTGATAAATTTATCAGGCTGGAAAACCATTTGACAAGTAAAACCCAAGGTAACGGGCTCGGGTTATATATTACAAAAAATCTTGTTGAATCTATGAATGGTTATATTAGCCTCGCAAGTGAGTTTGAAAAATGGACAGAGTTTTCTGTTGAATTTCCGTTTTATAATCAAGAGGAGGCTTTAAAATGCTTTCAACAGTCTTGATAATTGACAAACGAACAGAATTGCCTGCAAAATATAAAAAATCTCTTGATGATTCGCAAACGAGTGTAGTAATTGCAAGAAGTTTAAGGGACGGAATTTCTTTAGTCCAATCATTAGAGCCTGATATGATTATTGTTTCGGATAGTATTGATGAATCACTTTCGGGGTTTTGTCAGAAAATCAGGGCGCTTACATATAATACAAGACCTGTGATTGTTGCATTATCAAAATCAGCTGATTTTGAAGATAGAATTTCTGTTTTGGAATGCGGTGCGGATGATTTTTTAAGTGAGCCTGTTAATATTGAGGAGTTTAAAACTCGTATTCGTGCGCATTTGAGAAGAGACATTGAATCAAATTTGGATAATAAAACTTTGCTTCCCAATGCTAAATATGTGAGAAAAACCTTAAAACGAGTTTTAGCTGCGGATAGTAATGCGGTTTTATTGATTGAATTTGAGAATTTAAAAGACTATAAAGAGGTTTATACTGAACTTGCTGCTGATAAAATTATTCAAACTTTTGTTGCAATTACAAAGTCTGCTTTGGATGAAAATGATTTTATGGGGCAGCTTAATGAAACAAGCTTTGTTGTTGTTACAAATAAATATAGCGCTGAAAAATTGGCTGCATTTTTGACTTTTGCATTCGATACTGTATCTCCGAAGTTTTATTCAGAAGAAGATGCAAGGAAAGGCTATATGTTGCTTAAAGGTGAAAAATACGCCGGCATGAGAGCCAATTTTGTATCAATTTTGATTGGTGGTATTGTAGAAGGGTTTAATTCAATTACCTCTGTTGATGTTTTGATTGAACGTTTACGCGAAGTTAAAAAGTTGGCAAAAATTCCTAATGGTTCAAATTATGCAGTAGAGAGAACAAAGATTTCTGCTGTAGATTCTGTAGTTGCGGATGTTATAAATAAGAATATTTATATTTATGAGCCGGATGAGTCTTTGGGATATTTGATTAGAACAGCGCTTGAGCTTCAAGGATATGATGTTCAAGACGAATTAGCCTATGATTCTATATTACAGCCAGCAGTGATAATCTTGGACAGTGGCGAGAATTTGGAAAATTTAGAATTTTTACGTAAACTAAAAAGTTTACAAAATTTTGTCAATACAAAAATCATAGTTACAACAACGGTGCATAATAAATCTGCAATCTTGGATTCAGGAGCTGATTTATACCTTCCAAAGCCATACGAAATCTCGGATTTAATACGGTGGGTTGAGTATTTTAAGGTATAAAGAAAACCCTATTGCAAAAAAACTTTGATGTGTTATTCTATATAACGAAGACAACAGATATGCGTCTGTAGCTCAGCTGGATAGAGCATCTGCCTTCTAAGCAGAGGGTCCCGCGTTCGAATCGCGGCAGGCGTAAATTTTTAAAAAAGAGGCTCAATAAGCCTCTTTTTTTTATTTTTTGTTTGATAAATCGCTTCATGTATTGTAAAATACTTGAAAGAATTAGTTGGGGAAGTAATGAAAAAGTTTTTAATTATTTGTTTTGCGTTTTTTGTATCTTTTTTGAGATGCCAAGCTGCAGAATTAAGTGCGGGTAAATTATATGAGCAAAAAGTTAATTCTGTTTTCTTGGTTGAAACACAAAATTCCAGAGGCAGCGGTATTATCTTATCGGAAGACGGTACGTTTGTAACTTGTTTTCACGTAATTGAAGATGCAAATTATATTCGTGTAAAAACAAAAAAAGGAGATGAGTATAAGGTTGTTGGATTTAAGTATCTTAATCCTGATGAAGATATAGCAATACTTACAATAAAAACTACTAAAAAATTTGTACCGTTTGTACCTGCTGATTCAGCTTCTGTAAATGTTGGTGATATGGTTTATACGATTTCGAATCCTGTCAATTTGCAGTTCGTATTTTCATCAGGAATGATAAATCAGTTGGATAAGAAAAGTATTCAATACTCAGCGCCGTCTTCTCCAGGTTCAAGTGGAGGAGCCTTGTTTGATACAAATGGAAATCTTCTAGGGATGATAGCTTCTCAATATAGCCCCTCTAAAGCCCAAAATATCAATTTTGCGATTCAAAATTCATTATATTTTTCTCATTTAACCGATAGTGCTAAAAATAATACCAAAAATCAACCTTGGTCTGATTTTGTGGCTTCTAAAATTAGTAAAAAAGATTTAGAGGCTTTTGTTAATCATGCTTACCAGTACAATAAATTTTCAATGTTATATAAATACATGCCATATTTGTATCCTGATGATGAGATTGCTTCTGATAATTATGCTTTTCAAGGGCTTTACGGGCTTTCTGTTTATATGGATGGCAATTTTGATAATAGAAATATTTTAAATGATTCAGCAAAATGGTTTGCAAGATCAATACTTAGTAACAAAAGTGTTGAAGAATCTGCAGTAGGACTATTTGTTGTCTCTTTATTTACTGGTAATTATTCCGGTATGGCAGCTGCGTATGAAAGTTTAAAAAAGTATCCGAAATCCAGACAAGTAATCATAGGTGTTTTGGAAAGACTTCTTGTATTGGAAAAATCAGAAGAAAGGGATGAAACCATTGCAAATCAATATCTACAGGGATAAATTGCTGGGCGCCCGCCTGTTCGGGGCCTCAGTGCTGTTCAGTGCCACGCCCATCCCCCGCGAGGACGTGCCCCAGGGC
>CAMTNN010000017.1 GCA_947073895.1 uncultured cyanobacterium | reverse complement strand
CAATAGAAGACGGACTTGCCGAAGATGACGAACTCGGCTGGCAGGCACTTACTGCAAAATTGGGGTCAAAATGTCAGCTTGTCGGTGATGATTTGTTTGTAACAAATGTTGAAAGGCTTTCAGGCGGGATAAAGAAGAAGCTTGCGAATTCGATTCTTATCAAACCTAATCAAATCGGCACTTTATCGGAAACTCTTGATACAATTTTAATGGCGCAAAAAAATAATTTTTCAACAATAATTTCTCACCGTTCGGGCGAAACAGAAGACACGTTTATTGCGGATTTGGCTGTTGCGGTTAATGCGGGATTGATTAAAACAGGCTCGCTTTCAAGAACAGATAGAATATGCAAATACAACAGGCTTTTGAGAATCGAAGAAGAACTTGGATTGAGTGCAAGATATTTGGGAATAAAAGCATTCAAGGGTGCCTACATAGAGGAAGATTGTTGTAACGGATAAAACCTTGTTACATTTACCCCTTTGGGGTAAAATATAGTCATTAAGGAGAAATGACTATGTTATTAGGTGTAAATATAGACCACGTTGCTACACTTCGCAACGCAAGAGGCGGAGTTGATCCGGATGTTTTGACAGCTGCAAGAATCTGTAAGGATTGCGGTGTCGCATCAATTACAACTCATTTGAGAGAAGACAGAAGACATATCAAGGATAGTGATGTTGAGGCAATAAGAATGCTTCCTCGTACACGTCTAAACCTCGAAATGGCAATGACCAAGGAAATGCAGGAAATTGCTTTACGTTTAAGACCTCACGCGGTTTGTATTGTACCTGAAAAAAGACAGGAACTTACGACAGAAGGCGGACTTGATGTTGAAGGTCAGCTTGATTGGGCAATTGAGTTTACAAAACCGCTTTTGGAGAAAAATATTGAAGTAAGCTTCTTTATCGACCCTGATGTTCATCAGATTTCGGCTGTTTCTAAAACAGGTGCTCCGTTTATTGAACTTCATACAGGAAGATACTCCGAAGTTTTTGGAACTGAAGAAGAAGAAAAAGCGTTTCAGGATTTAAAGGGTGCTGCTATTTTTGCTCAGAATTTCGGACTAAAAGTTAATGCAGGACACGGTTTGAATTATCAAAACGTAAAAAGAATGCACGAAATTCCAAATCTTGTTGAATTGAACATCGGACATTCAATAATTGCGCGTTCTATTTTTGTAGGCTTAGAACAGGCTGTAAAAGAAATGAAAGGATTAGTAGAATGACAAAATCTAAAGAAGAAGTCGTACAGGAAATGCAGCTTGTTGTCGAGCAGATGAGACTTGATGATATTGAAGAAAATCCAGATTGCGAGTTTGAATATTTCACCTGTAATGCTTGTGGTGACACAAAACCGTTGGCAGGTTCCGTTCAATACGGACCTTACAGACTTTGCAATGATTGTGTATTATTTGCAGAAGTTGGTTTTGAATTGGGTCAAATTAAAACGATTGATGATTTAGTCGACGCAATGGAAGACAAAAGACTCGAAGCGGACTGCGAGTTTTTAAAGAACGAAGAGAAAAAATTACAAAATTAGGCGTAAATACTCCAACTGGAACCAGCATTCAAAGGAGTAATCGCGCAAGCTGGATTAAGCAAAAAATCCATGCCGGAAGAAGGCACTCCATAAGGGGTAAAATTATTAAAACACATAACAGGTGTCATATAAAGAGTCTGTCTTGCCTGTATATCTGCCAATGCCTGATTCATCATAATATTTGCCGAACCCCACGGAGTACCGCTTGATAAATCTCTTGCCAATAATGATGGCTGCCAACCGCAACAAGAATAAAACATCTACAATTTCCTTTTCACTTTCACACTATTTATATAAAAGTTTTTATTTATAAAAAATTGCTTTTTTAGCTTACAAATCTTTACATATAACACTTCTGCTTAAGATAATTAACGCTATACTTTTGTATGTCTTTGTACTAGAATAATCTCGAGAGAATCCAACCAGTCGCGAGGTAAAATTAATGTGGGATTATTCAGAAAAAGTTTTGGATCACTATAGAAACCCTAGAAATGTCGGCAAATTAGATGATGCTGATATGATAGGAGAAGCAGGCTCTTTAGCTTGTGGTGATTCGTTAAAAATATATATAAAATTAGATGGTAATAAAGTTATTGACGCTAAATTCCAAACATTTGGATGTGGTTCAGCTGTAGCGGCTTCAAGTATTTTAACAGAAATGATTATCGGAAAAACTCTGGATGAAGTCAAAAAAATTACTAACAAAGATATTGCGCGTGAGTTAGATGGACTTCCGCAACAAAAAATGCACTGTTCTGTTATGGGCAGAGAAGCATTAGAAGATGCTTTGAAAAAATACTACGGCGAAGAATCAGAAGAATGGCAGGAAATAGAGATTGCAGAACACGCAAATGCAGGCGAAAAAATTATTTGTACTTGTTTTAATGTGACAGAAAACCAAATTTGGGAAGCGGTTAAAGTTAACGGACTTAAGACCGTAGAAGAAGTAACAAACTACACAAAAGCAGGCGGAGCATGCGGACGCTGCAAAGGTTTAATCAAAGATATTATTGATACGTATCTTAAGAAGGAAGCAAAACAGCAAGAATTAACTCCGACACAAAAGATTCTTAAAATAAGCAAAGTTATTGAACAGAATATCTCACCCGAGCTTCAAAAAGACGGCGGAGATATTGAGCTTGTTGATATTGAAGGTGATGTTGTAAAGGTTAAACTGACAGGCATGTGCAGCGGATGTAAAAACGCATCAATGACATTGAAAAACTTTGTTGAATCAATCTTGAAAGAAAAAGTTGATAACAATATAGTGGTGGAACAAGTATGATATACCTTGATAATAATGCAACTACAAAAGTTGACCCGCAAGTTTTAGAAGAAATGCTTCCTTATTTAAGCGAAAATTATGCAAATCCTTCAAGCATGTATGATTTTGCTAAAAAACCAGCTGAAACATTAAAAAAAGCGCGTGTTCAGGTACGTGATTTTTTGGGTGCAAATAACGAAAAAGAAATTTATTTCACTTCTTGCGGTTCTGAATCAGCTAATACTGCAATCAAGGGAGTTATCAATTGTAATAAAGAAAAAAAACATATTATTACAACCAAAGTTGAACATCCTTGTGTTTTAAATACATATAAATCACTTGAAAAACAAGGTTATGAAGTCGACTACATCGGAGTAAACTCACGTGGCGAATTAGAAATCGAAGAACTTAAAGAAAAACTAAGAAAAGACACAGCTTTAGTTTCCGTAATGTGGGCAAACAATGAAACAGGAGTTATTTATCCCGTAGAAGAAATCGCAGAAATGATTAAAACCCGCTCACCCGAAACAATGTTTTTTGTAGACGCAGTTCAAGCAGGAGGAAAAATTCCTGTTAATGTCAAAGATACCCAAATTGATTTGCTGGGTATTTCAGGTCACAAATTCCATGCACCAAAAGGGGTCGGGGCTTTGTATGTAAAACCTTCAGCAAGAATTACACCACTAATCAACGGCGGACACCAGGAACGCGGAATGAGAGCAGGAACAGAAAATGTTCCTTATATTGTAGGACTCGGTAAAGCTGCTGAATTAGCTCAAAACTCACTTGACTATGAACTGAAAGAAGTTAAAAGATTGCGTGATAGATTAGAAGAAGGTATTCTAAAAAATGTATTTAATGCAAGACTAAATACTTCAATTACAAACAGAGTTCCAAATACTACCAACATCGGTTTTGAATATGTTGAAGGAGAATTAATTCTTCTGCACTTAAGTGATTTAGGAATTTGCGCAAGTTCAGGAAGTGCATGCACATCAGGCTCATTAGAGCCAAGCCATGTATTAAGAGCAATGGGAATACCATTTACTGCTTTACACGGTTCAATCAGATTCTCACTTTCAAGATTTACTACAGAAAAAGAAATCGATTATGTAATCGAACACATGCCGGCTGTAATGGAAAAATTAACAAAGATTTCTCCGTTTCAGGATGAATTGGACGCTTTAAGAAAACTAAGGGGATAAAATGGAATATATTTTTAGTGAACTGGGAAAATTTTTTATGACTCACTCAAGATTTATAATCGGAGTGATAGTAAATCTTATAATTATCAGTGTGTTTTTAAGAATAACTGATGCGTTCACTACTAAATTCGAACAACGTTTACGCACAAAGAATGCCGATTCTCCGCTTCTAAACCTTATGCCTGTTTTAAGCCGTATATTTAAAGCCATTGTTATATTTATGCTTCTTGCAGGATTTTTGCAAAGTTTCGGATATAATGTAGCTTCTCTTATTGCAGGGTTCGGAATTACAGGTTTAGCAGTAGGTTTTGCGGCAAAAGAAGCTATCGGAAACGTATTCGGCTCAATCGGACTTCTTGCGGATAAAGTTTATAAAATCGGCGAATATATTTCATTCAACGGCTATGAAGGAACAGTTGAAAACATTAATCTTCGCTCAACAACAATCAGAACTCTGGAAGGATTTCAGGTAAATGTTCCTAATAACTTGCTTGCAAATGAAGAGATAACAAATGTTACACAAATTAATCAACGCAGAATTGATATTTCTGTTGATATTGAATACGGAACATCAAACGAAAAAATTGACCGCGCTTTAGAAATTTTACACGAAATTGCTAAGCGTGATAGCAGAATTAAAGACGGAGAACACGTATTTATTGACAACATGGCTCCTAGTTCAATTGTTGTAAGACTCGTAGCCTACACAACCAAAACCGCATGGGCTGAATATGTTTATGTAAAAAGTGAAACAATAAGACAAATTATTCACCGCTACAGAGAAGAAGGAATTGAATTCGCATTCCCTTCTACAAGTGTTTATATGGCAGGTAGTGATGCGAATTAAGATAATCGCACTCGGTAAAATTAAAGAGAAATTTTTAAAAGACGGCATTGATGAGTTTCTGAAACGTTTAACTCCATATACTTCAATAGAAATTGTTGAACTTTCTCCTGTCGAAATCAAAGACAACCAGATTGAAAAAGCTTTGCTTGAAGAAGGCGAAAAAATCTTAGCAAATATAAAACCTGATTCCTATGTAATCACCATGGAGATTTTAGGAAAACAATTATCATCAGAAAATTTTGCCTCAAAAATAAACGAAATAACCATAAACGGAACAAATGAACTTGTTTTTGTAATCGGTTCATCCTGCGGAATCGCACCAACAGTAAGCGCAAGAGCAAACTTTAAACTAAGTATTTCCAAAATGACTTTTTTACATCAGTTTGCAAGACTGCTTCTCGTCGAACAAATTTACAGAGCTTTTAAAATTTTAAAAAACGAAACCTATCATAAGTAAATTAATAATTCTTAACACATGGGCAAAAAAACTAATCAAATTGTTTTTATATATATATGGTTAGTGTAAATTTTCAAAATAATTTAAAGGTTTATCAAACGGGCGGAATACAAAAAACACAAACCGCCCCTTTCTCTTCCAATGAAACAACAGAAGCTCCAAAAGCTCCTGCATTTAAAGCCGCAGCTTATACTTCGGCTGCAACCGTTCGCACAAGCCTGACAACTTCTGATGAAAAAAAGAAATATAAAGAAATATCTGAAGACTTAGACTATAAATACAGAAAAAAACTTAACTATGCTCTTAAATCAGGAATATTATTAAAAAACAATTCTGATGATAAGAGTTCTGTTTTGGATAATTTACACAAAATTCTAAAAGAAGAAAGAGATCCAGGATTAGATGGCAGAACTATTTTAAAAGAATGTTTGGATATTATTGTCAATCCTTATGTCATAACCCAAACCGCAGAAGATATTCCTAAAGAATACAAAACCCAGGTAATCGGGCTTATGACAAATATGAGTGAAGACATGGAAGAAATCAAACAGGCAAATTATCACCTCGATAATCTTCATACAGGCACTTGTCCTACTGCCAGTGTTGAATTTGACCTTGCAACCAAAAATCCAGCTGAATTCTTTAGAATAGTTGAAGGATTAACTTCGCCTAAAAATGAAGCCTACAAAATTATAGACATGGATGCTTTGTCAGAAAAAACACTTGATGCAATCTGGCTGCTCAAGAAATTCAAAACCCCGCACCAAATGGCAGGCTTTGATAAAGCAGTTGTATTACTAAAACCGGATGAAAACGCAATAATCCGTGCAAGAATACAAAACAACCACAGAGATAAAGATGAACGTTCAATCATTGATGTACTAATGCAGTCAACAATGATGCAATTAGGTTCTCAGCAAACATATAATTCTCTCTCGGACAAACGTGCTCCAAACGCATGGACAGAAGAAGATGGCGGATTAATCGACTTTGAAAAAACATACGTTGAATCAATTATGGAGAACAAAAATACAACATCCGTAATATACCAAAAAGTCGACCAAAACGGACGTTTAGAAGGTTATGAAAAAGATTTTGCCACAATAAAGAAAGAACTATTAGACACTCTCGCAATGGGGCATAACATAATAATCGGATACACCTGGCCTGACCCTGATAATGACAACAGGCTTGCCGGTCATGAAATAACCATTGTTGATGCTAAAACAGATAAAAACGGCGAAACAATTTTCATCTGCCAAGACTCCGATGACGATGTCGCTAAACCAATCGAAATGCCTGAATCATTCCTGCTTCCAAGCATTCATCATGCCGGTCTGCCGGAAGAAATAGCCTCTCGTGATTTTGAATACGAAGACAGCTGGAAATTCGGAGTAGCTGAATTTGCAAAAGTGAATAAAAATAAGCAGCAATAAAGGGTTAAGCTAGATTTTTTCATTAAATATGTTATAATAATTATATATATAAGAAGAAAGGCGCATGGATGGCAAACCTAAACATAATAATTATTGTTGCTGCTTTTTTGCTTGCGATTGCGGCGATTTATGCCCTTTATGCAATTATTATGTTTCAAGGAACTAATAAAACCGGTAAAGATAATGAGCTTCAACTAACAACAAAAAATATTCTTGAACAAGTAGAAGTTTTATATGAAAAAGGTGAATTTGCACTCATCCAGCTTTTAGCAACAAAATATTTGGAAAGAGTTCCAAACCATCCAAAAGTAAGATATTATCTTGCTCAAGCATATTATAATGATAAAAAATACAATAACGCAATCAGACAGTGTTTAACCATACTAAAAAAAGACCCGAATAATATTGATACAAAAAAGCTTCTCGGTGATTGCTATATCAAAAAAGATATGATTAACAAAGCAATCAAAGAATATGAAGAAATTTTTGATTACAGAAGTAAAGATAAAGAAGTAGTCAAAACTCTTGCAGAATTATACAACTATTCAGAACAATTTTTCTCCGCAATATCTGTCTATAATATACTTGCAGATATTCTTGACCAAAATGAAGAAATTGCGGAAGTACAATTAATTTTAGCAGAACTGAACGAAAAAACTCGTGATTATCCTGCTGCTTTCGAAGCTTACATAACACGTTTAGGAATATATCCAACTGACGTACTAACTAACCAGAAACTTGCTGATCTTTATATCAAGCTTAAAAACTATCCAAAAGCTGTCGAAACACTGCTCTACATGCTTTCTTTCGTAACCGAACCCAAAATGCTTCACTGGGTTTACGAAAACCTTATCCAAATCTATGTAGAAACAGAAGAATACGAAAAAGCCATTGAATACTCAAACAGATTGCTTGATGTTCAAGGTTCCGATAAATTTAAAATCAACAATGACATTGCTACATTTAATCTAAAATTAAATAACTATGATGCCGGTGTAACACTATTAGAAGAGTTAGTTATGATGTCTCAAAATGACTACAATGTTACTGTTGAACTCGCTCAAGCCTATATCGAACATAAAGAGTATCAAAAAGCTTTGGATAAATATCTTGCTCTATTAGATAAATCTACACAAAAAGAAGCAAAAAGCGTTCGATTACTTATCTGCGAACTGTATATCACATGGGCTATCGAAGCAGCTAAAGCAGAAGATTTTGATACATCTTACAGATATCTTGATAACGCAGCTGAATACAATACGCTTAACTCTGAAATATACTACAACAAGGCAATTAACAAAATTAAACAAAAGGATACAAGTGCAGCAGTAGAATTGTTACACAAAGCACTTGAATACGATAAACAATTAATTCATCATACAACTTATTTATTAAAACTTTCAGAAGCGCATCATATTCTTGGAAACTTCTTCGAAGAAAAGAAAGCCCTCTCTGATTTGCTTAAACTTGATGAAAAACATCCAATGGGACTATACAGAAGCGGACTTATGTACGCAGCTCAGCACGATACAAAAAATGCGGAAGAATCGTTTAAAAAAGCACTTGAATATGACCCTGATTTAATCAAAGCAAAATATAATCTTGCTTTAATATATGAAAGCAACAATAGAGATAAAGCAAAAGAACTCTACATCGAAGTGCTTGAACAAGACCCGTCATTCGAAGAAGCTAAAAACGCCCTTGCCGACTTAGCTACTTCTGACTACTACTAATCTTCAGGAATAAAAATTACTGTATCAGCTAAAAAATCTCTCGCTTCCTCATAAGAAGAAAATCTTGGAACTACTCGTTGATAATCTTTTACAACAGATAAAATATCATCCGTACTCATCCTGATTAATCTTCTTCTGCCATCTTCATTCTCAATAATTCTTGCCATTTTTTTAACCTTTTGGGCGGAGCACATTTTGCTATAAATACCAGCTTATCGTTTGCCTCGTCCGTGCTCCTTTGGAACGGACTACTGGTGGGTTCAAGCTCGTTGGGTTTCTATCTGACTGCCAGCTTATTATACTTAACGACAAAAATGCTTGAAACTTTAGAAGAATCAAGCATTTTGTTTAGAAAACTTTTTTATAATCAGAACTAAAATACTACAGCACCCTGTTCTTCAACCTTAAGCGTACGAACATCTACCTTAATATTTTGTCCTTCCCAGATTTCTTTAACAGTCGATTTAATCTTATCAACGTCATACTTGTAAGAAATTACTAACAGAGAAGGGCCTGCTCCTGAAAGTACACAACCAAGAACACCGTCTTCGTGTTTGAATGCTTCCATAATCTCTTTCATGCCGGGAACAAGTTTTTCTCTATACGGCTGGTGTAATCTATCTTTTAACGCTGAGCGCATCAACTTATGATCACATGTGTTAACAGCATTAATAAGCATTGCCAAATGTTTTGCGTTAAATATTGCATCCTGCATAGGAACTTCCGCCGGAAGCACAGAACGTGCAATATTAGTAGATAATTCAAAATCAGGAATACAAACTGTTATATCCCACTCTTCCGGCCAGTGTAATTTTGAATAAGTAATAGTTCCATCGTCTTCTTGATTTGCAAGAACAAAACCGCCCAAAATAGCCGGTGCAACATTATCAGGATGACCTTCTACTTCTGTTGCAATTGCAAGAAGTGCTGTTTCATCAGCAGGCGAACCTAAAAGTTTATTAGCAGCCAAAAGTCCCCCGACAACAATAGAAGAAGAGCTGCCTAAACCCCTTGTGATAGGAATTTGTGCCTGAATATTAATTTTTAATTCTGACGGCTCTTGACCGATTGAATTATAAAGCATTTCAACAGCTTTATAAACAATGTTATTTTCATCCTTAGGAATACTATCGAAAGTCATTTCATCAATAGATTCTTCTTCGGCCATCACATTAATTTCTATACCTGTACCAGGTAAAACAGTTTCTTCAATAGTAATTGTATTGTATATCGGAAGCGCCAAACCTAAACAATCAAAACCAGGGCCAATGTTTGCAGAACTGGCAGGCACCTTTACGCTAACTTTCATTCAAATTCTCCTTAATCAGTCTAAAGAGATTATACAACAAACAATATTTCATGCACACATTAATTCATTTTAAAATCATGAGCGTATTCAGGACGCTGATTTACATAATTCCCTTGAATTTCACCTTCAGCTTCTACTCTCTTGCGTTCAAGATGTAACTGACCGTTTTTAACAACTTCTTGAAGCTGGTTAAGGTTTTGTTCAATGCTTACAAGAATTTGTTCAGCGTAAACAGAAGCGCTGTCTTTAGTTCTCATAGCTTCATCAATCGCTTGGTTTCTAACAGAATCAGCTTCTTCGTAAGATTTACGTTTAATATCTTCGCAATCAGCAATAACCTGTTCTTTAATTTTTTCAGCTTCTCTTTGTACAGCTCTAAGCAAATCTGATTCACTCAATAATCTGTTTGCTTCGGCTTGAGCGTCTGCAATAACTTTTTCAGCTCTTTGTTGTGCTTCATACTGAATCTGTTCTTTTGTTCTCAAAAGAGCTCTTGCTTCTTTGATTTCATCAGGAAGCGCCGCATATAATCTATCAAGAATATCTGTAACAATATTCTTTTTAACAACAACAAGATTAGCTCCAATCAAAGGAAAACCTTTGTCTAAAGCTTCTTCTAAATCGCTCATTAAACCATAAATAACATCTTGTTGTGAATTCATTTTAACGCTCCGTAATTTGTATGATAGTTACCAGAATTTTACAACAAACAAGTGGCAAAAGTCAATCTAATACATGTTTTTAAAGATTGTTGTACAAAAATCTGATATCCTGTTCAAGTATCGCTGAAAAGCCGGCTATTAAATTTACTGCCACTTTATGTTTCACCAGATATGAATCAGATGACAAAATAAATTTTCTTTGAATACTTGCTCGCAAAGAATGCCACAAAGAAACACTCTTATACTTACTACTTGCGTTTCTGAAAAGTTTTTTATACTCATCAGGGAAACTTGCTTCTATACAGCATAAAATATCATCAATTCTGTTTTTATCAACAATTTTTACCTTAAAAAAAGTAAAGCTTGCATTATTTTCAATTATATTTTGCAATTTTCTTAAATGTTTTTTTAACTCTATAATAGATTCATCCGGTGTCATCATAGCTCTTTCTCCTTGAAAATCATTATACCAAAAAGCTTATTTATTGTAAATTCAGGGCACCTAAAATTTTTAACAGCATTGCACCTTTTTGCCTGTGTTCTTGAAGCTCGGAAGAATCCAAACATACTTTTCCTGACGATTCTTCATAAACAGTTTTACAGAATTCATCAACATAATCGGTTTTTACACCTGTTTTCCTAAAAATCCCTCTTTTTACAAGTCCAATCAAACCATCAACATATTTTTGAGAATTTTCGGCTGTTTCAGGAATTCTCTCAACCTGTTCCGTAAAATCTATATTTCCGCGCTCTGCATTAACCCTCGTTCCTGCACCACCAAAATTTCGCATCTCATCCACTCCGCCCTTTGATTGCGGATGAATATGCTCAACAGACGCCATATTCGGCCATAAAATTCTGTAAGCTATCTTCCACGAAGGCTCACGAGAAAACTTCATAATATACGCAGGCACACTCTCTCTTGAAGTAGGAAGACTAATTGCAAGATTGCGTAATTTTTCTTTCAATTCCTTATCAGGAACAGGTTCAATTAAATTATTAAGGTCATAAATAAATGATTTTCGACTAAACGGCATAAAGAAACGCTCATAGTTTAATCTTTTTTGAGATTCATTTATTAAAGTTTTTAGTTGCTCATTTTTCTTTAAAACAGACGATTTTAGAATAATTTTTAAAAACTTCATTATCTGTTGTTGAGTTTCCATTGTTTTAACATCGGTCTCATCAGTTAATCTGGAAGCCTCCAAAACAAGCTTGTCCATAACTCGTCCTGCCTTTGGAGAGGCATTTTGCATTATATCTTCTCTGATTTTATCCAATTTGTACTTGAATTCATAAGAACTGAACGGCAAACAGATTGGTTTTTCATTAATTTTATCTTCCGTTTCGGACATAAAATGCTGAAATCTATATTGATAATCCTCTGGCAGCTCCTTAGCAGTTTCAGAAATTTGCTGTAATATAGGACGCTGTTCTTTTTTTAGTTTTGCACTATAGCTTGGAGTAATCAGCTTTAAAATTTGTTGTAAATTTTTATCAGGATGAAGTTTAGCCACGCCTTTAATAATTTTATAAACTTGGAACTCTATATCCGTAATACTTTTTTCAAAGGGTTTCATTGTTTGCAATACTTGTGAGACTGGAGCTTCAAAAGCGTTATTATTAATTAGTCTTTGTACTCTTCTCGGGTCTACCATTTCAACTCCCGTATACATGCACGGAAGTCCATAAGTAAAAAGAGTTTTTAGTTTTCCGGAATTAGCAATCCCGAATGAAGGCTGGTTTTTATCCGTCCTTACGTCATAATAGCTGTCAGTTGAACATATCCTTGTAATTCTCATAAATTAAAGTAATAATACCATACTCTATCAGGCATTGCAAAATATTTACAAATTATGTTTATTGTAAAATGTAACTATTATGCTAAAGAACAAACTTACTTATATCAAAGATTTATTACACATAGCTTTTCCGATTATATTAGGCAACCTCGGTTTTATCCTGATAGGTGTCGGAGATGTTATCGTTGCCGGAAGACATTCAACAGATACGCTTGCAGCAATCAGTTTAGCAACCGCTATAATTAACTGTATTACAATGTTCGGTATCGGGATTTTAATAAGTATTTCGCCGATTCTCTCTAATTATCGCGGAGCAAACAAAGAACCGGAAAGATACTTTTATCCATCTTTAAAATTTACAGTAATAATTTCTGCTGTAATTTCGCTCGTGATACTTGCATGTATTCCGTTTATCGGGAAACTCGGATTTGAAGAACAATTGAATCCTATGATTAAAGAATATTTCTTTATCACGGCGTTTTCCGTATTTGGCGCATATTTGCATTGTATGTCAAAAGAGTTTTTGCAATCTTTTGAGATTGTACTATTTCCAAATCTATTAACCGTATTTTGCATATTTTTAAACGTAATTTTGAATATCCTGTTCGTATTCGGTTATGGAATTATTCCGGAAATGGGCGCAGCAGGTCTTGCAATCGCAAGTCTTTTAACCCGTTATTTTATGGGTATTGTTCTATTCATATATTGTTTTAAAAAGGTTAAAATCAAACATCATAAAGATAAAAACTATTATTTCGATTTACTAAAAGTCGGTACACCATCATCACTTGCTGTAATGATTGAATTCGTAGCTTTTAACGGAATGACCGTAATATTAGGCAGAATTGCAGGTGTTTATGCAGCTGCTATGAACATTATCTGCACAATTACATCTGTTTCATTTATGATTCCGCTTGCCATCGGTAACGCTGCAGCAGTAAAAGTTGGATTCACTAACGGTGCAAAAGACTATCCGTCACTTAAACAATACGCCGTAACAGCTCTTTTCTTATCAGGTGGATTTATGACCTGTTCTGCTATCGTTGTTGCAACTATCCCGGGAATAATTGCAGGGCTGTTTACAAAAGACCCTGTACTTATTCAGGTTTGTGTTCCTGTAATCTACTTATTATGTTTTATGCAGGTATTCGACGGACTACAAGCTACATTAGCAGGTATTTTCAGAGGCTTGAAACAAACTCAAATTGTTATGGTCTCAGATTTTATTGCATTCTGGATTGTTTCAATTCCTTTGGGTTGCTTGTTAGGCTTATATTATAAACTATACTTAGTTGGTTTCTGGTATGCTTTAATTATTGCAGTAATTATTGTATGTGCAATAATGGGATATAGTCTGAACAAAAAATTCAAAACGATGGAAGGGTAATTATGCCGCACTTTTTCGTTAATTCAACTAACAAAAACGAAAATTTGATAACAATAAACGATACTGAAAACTATCGTCATATTGCGCGTGCGCTTCGCGCCCGCACTGGCGAAAACCTTCTGTTGATTGACGAAAAACAAATCCAATACGAAACTGTAATAAAAGAAATCAATAATTCAGAAATTATTTGCGAAATTAAAAATTTTTACCCCTCAAAACGCGATTTGGATTTCGATTTATACCTTGCACAAAGCCCTCTAAGAAGTGACGCGCAATTAACAATTATGGAAAAAGCCACCGAACTCGGAGCTCGTGGAGTTTATCCTGTGATAACAGATAATTGTGCACTTGCGCCATCAGTTTTATCTAAAAAACACGAAAAATGGCAAAAAGTTATGTTTGAAGCTTCCAAACAATGCGAAAGAGCAAAAATTCCTACCTGCTTCGAACCAACTACTTTAGAAAAAGTTTTAGATATGGATTTTGATAAAATCCTAATCCTTGCAGAACGTTCAACCGAGATAACTTTAAAAGGATTTTTAACCCGAAATCCGATTAAAAAAGGTGAAAAAATTGACCATTGTTTTTTTTACGGAAAATTTAAACGGTCGATTGTAAAAATTACCAAATTTTTGCACAAAAGTGAGAAAAAATGATATTTCTAGTTAAAGAAATATTCTGAAAATAATAAAAATTATATAATATACTGTATTAAATATAAATATCACATTATTTTATCATAATGAGCAATATCGGCTAAAAATTAATATCAGGATATCTTTATCATCTTGGAATAAAATCTTAATACGATACATGATTTACGTGAGCATTATTCTTGTTAATCTTATGAAACATGTAATTTTATATTTTTTTTGAAATTCATCGGATTAAAAGAAAATTATATTTCAGATTGCTCCTATAAAAATTCAGCCTAGCTTTTTTAAAATAACTTTTATAAATGATTTTATATTTGATATAATGCTTAAATAAACGTTTTAATAAAAAATCTGCTGATTATTATTTAAGATATTTTATAAACTTTTTTGCAGACATTTATACTTTTAATTTTTGATAAATAATTCAAATATTTCATTAAGTGTAAAGAATAATTGTTTTTTTGTTAGATAACACAAAATTGAGAAGTTGTGTTTATTTCCCTCAATTTCAAATTTTTACAAAAAAGTGAGAAAAAATGATATTTCTAGTTAAAAAAAACATTCTGAAAATTATAGAAATTATATA
>CAMTNN010000016.1 GCA_947073895.1 uncultured cyanobacterium | reverse complement strand
GAGCTCATTTGCCCTAAACAAAGCTAATGCTTACGCTTACAAACAAATGATAGTTCAATCAACATTAATGGCTTATGTTGATACATTCGCAATCGTAGCAATGCTTGCGTTTGTATTAATACCACTGGCGTTTTTTATGAAACTGAAAAAAGATTAGTTTGTTTAAACCATCCTTTACTGCATAAATAAACATTAAGAATTGTTACAATAAAGCAATTTTAAAAATGTAAAATACTTATAGTATACAAGGATACTAAAGGAGGAAAATTTAAATGACTTTAACCGTAACATCAAATTGCGTAAATACTGTACAACAAAAAGCTACAACAACACCCACCTCTTTAAATACAGAGGTGGGTGAAATTTTCACTGAAACAAAAACTAATAACACTAAAAATGAAAAAGAAATTGCAAAAGTTGAAGCTAAAATTGCGGAAAAAACAGAAAAATTAAACGAACTTTTGGATAAAATTAATAAAAATGAATATACACGCTCAGATAAAGAGGTCGTTGCAAGAGATAAACACGCTATCGCATATTACGGCTCCCAAATTAGTCAGTCTGTTGGTATAGTTGGCGCAGCTGCTTTAATAGGAGGAATTTCTACCGGAAATGGTATAATTGCAATGGTCGGCGGAGTAGGGGCTGCTATTGGAGCTGTAGCCGGACTGGGATTTACATTATATTTTGATCACAAAGGTAATAATATAACTAATGAAGAAGTAAAAAGTTTTTACACACAACAGGCAAATACTTTATCAGCTGAAATTGCAGAATTAAAACAAGAACTTAGCAGTTTAAACAAATAAATATGGCCCTGGAGGGAGTCGAACCCACGGCAGACAAGGTTTAGGAAACCTCCGCTCTATCCTACTGAGCTACAGAGCCTTACTTTTTCTATATTTCATATTCTATGTCCAGTATAAACAAATTTATGAACCTTGTAAACCCTTAAAATAAATGGTAAAATATGGTCAAGATTATGAAAAAGAAGAACATTTTAGCAATTTTACCAATCAGTATCGGAGGAAGACTCACAACCAATAGTATTATTGATGGCTGCAGACAGAATAAATGTCAGGTAACTGTTTATGACGAGTTATTTGATAGTAACCTTAATGAGCTTTTAAAAAATGATTATGATTTGATTCTCGGATATGATTTTTCGGGCTTAAAAATCAAAATTGATAATAACTTAAAAATGCCTTCCATAAACTATTTTTCTGATGATATCAGAAGTAAAACATCAGGACCGGAGTGGGAAAAATATCTTCCATATTTAGAAGATGATGATAACTACACATTTTATTGGGATAAAATTTTAACAAGTTACGAAAACTTCAAAAACATCCATTACCTTCCGCATTTTGTCAACTTTGATATTTATAAAGACAACGAACAAGAGCCGGAATTTGATATTATGTTTGCAGGAAGACTTGATACAGATTATCGTTTGAGCTTTTTTGAGGAACTTTTCACTAAACTTCCTCATCTGAAGTTTGCCTGGTACGCAATCGGCAAACATTATGAAGATGCAAGAAATCGTGCCAAAATACCTGAAATAATAGATTTATGCTATCAAGGTTTTATCGACAACGAAAAAGATATGGCGCGTGCCATTAACAATACAAAAATCGTTTTTAATATGAATTCTCAAGGCATTTCATCTCTAAATTACAGGACACTCCAAACTGTTGCCTGCAAACGACTCATGATAAGTGACTACCGTGAAGAACTTGCTTTATTTGAAGGATCAATGCCTTTTTATGAAGATTTTTCAGATTTATTATTCAAAATAGAAGCGTATTTAGAAAACAAAGATGCCTATAAAAAAGTAGTCGAAAACTGCTATGATATAGCTCATAAAAACCACAATTCTAAAGATTGTGTTAGATATATGTTAAAAGTTGTTAAATAATATCAAAAAAGAAGGGCAAAGCTTAAGCTTCGCCCTGTGATATGGAATTGTATAATACTATTTAACTTTTATTTTCGGTACAACTGACATTCCCGGTATAATCGAATACTCATTAGGATCAATATCTTCTGTGAACACGATTTTTACAGGAATTCTCTGTACAATTTTTACGAAAGAACCAACCGCATTTTCAGGAGGAAACAAACTTGCTTTAGCTCCTGAGCTTCTTTGAATTGAATCAATTTTACCTTTAAAAACTTTATTCGGATAAGTATCAATCTTAATATCAACCGGCATTCCTTCTTTCATACCGCTAATTTGAGTTTCTTTAAAGTTAGCTACAACCCAAACATCATGAGGAACAACAACAAACAATGGAGTTCCCGGCTGAACCATCATACCTACTTCAACTTTTTTATTGGAAACGGTGCCGTCGATAGGCGCAAGGACATCTGTATATTCAAGCGCTAGCTCCGCAGCCTTCTTTTGAGCTTTCAAGACGTTTAAATCAGCATCCGCAACCTTTGCTGCTTTAGATGGATCCGCTGAAAATACAGCTTGTTCTGCTGTTGTTTGAGTAGCTTTTAAGCTGTCTAACTTTGTAATTGCCTGATCAAGAGTTTGTTTAGAAACCGCACCCGCTGCATAAAGATTTTGATATCTTTCTACATCTTTTTGTGCAAGCGCAATTTCTGAATTAGCAGCGCTTAAATTTGCATGCGCATTATTCTGATTTAACAAAGCTCTTTCATAAGCCGCATTAGCTTGCTCTAATTTAACTTTATAATCAACTTTATCAATCACAGCTACAACATCGCCGGCTTTAACGGCCTGATTGTCTTTAACTTTTACTTCAACAATCTGACCTGCAACTTTTGGTGAAACAGAGACTGTTGTAGTATCAACATAAGCATCATCAGTTGATTGATACTTTAGTGCATCCCATACAAAAAATCCTATAACAATTGCTGCAATAGCTACGCCAAACAATACCCAGTATCTTTTTGTATGTAATTTATTTTTTTCTTCGCTCATTTTTTTACCTTTATATTTTAATTTCCAATGTATCGCCTAAAACTTCTCGAAACTCTTGTAACATACTTCTCAATTGTTTCAAATCACTATTCAATATTTTTGACTTAATCATTTCAGTATGCGGTCTCAAAACCTCCTGAATTTCTTCCACTTTTTTCTTTCCTTTAGGAGTAAGCTTTGAGATTTTTACAGGGCGATTATTTTTTACAGATAGTTCGCGTTCAATCAATCCCATATTTTCAAGATTATCTAAAATCTTACCGGTATTAGCTCTGTCTTTAAAAATCAGTTTAGCCAAATCTCTCTGGCACATTTCAGGATTTAAAGAAAGAATATCCAATGTCGAAAACTCATCAACAGAAAGTCCTGCGTCTATATCTTCAAACATTTGCGTACCAAGCATTTTGCAATACTTCGCCGTCAATTCTATTTCATAAAATACCGAGTCCGTAAAATGGTTAACTTTTTGTAGTTCTTCCTGCAATTTTGTCATCCTCTATTTAAAGTATGTTGCTTTGGCAACATGTTGCAAATGCAACACATCTATGTTATCATTTTGTTAAATAAAAATCAAGAGGGTAAGACAAGAAGATGAAAAGATTATTATCACTTGCAATATTAACATCACTTGCCATTTCTTATACAGCACCGGTAATGGCAATTGAAAACACTGTATTGAACGCTAAAACTGAAAAATCAAAAGTAGTTAAGCCTAACAATAATAAATACGAATACGTAAACCTTGATTGGTGGAAACTTTTTAATGATGAACACTTAAACGGATATATAGTTAAAGCAATTGAAAATAACAAGGACTTAAAAGTTGCAACTTTAACAATTGATGAATTTTACCAGAGTGTTGTTGCTCAAAGAGCGGGAGAACTTCCTCAAATTCAAGCAGGATTCATGCCGGGATATGGAAATATCACAGGCAAAACCGATGTAGGTATGATGTTACCTCTTGTTGCAAGTTATGAAATAGATTTATTCGGGAAAAATCACAACAAAACAACTTCTGTCAGAAAGTTATATGAAGCATCTATTCTTGATGAAAAAGCTGCATATATTTCTATAGCATCTGCTGTCGGAAGCACTTATGTTAACATAGTGAAACTCGATTCGATGATTGATTTACAAGAAGATATCGTTAACTTAAGAAAAGAAATTTTCGAGATTATGAGCATCAGTAACGCCGAAGGTATTATCTCGACTTCTGACCTTGTAAAAGCAAATCAATCTTATATTCAAGCTGTAACCGATTTAACAGATTACAAAAAAGACAGAACAAAACTCCTTCATTCTCTTGCAGTTTTAACAGGTGACAGTCCTAATAATATTGAAGAATTCAGTCGTATTGATTATAAGGAACTTGCTTTTTCAGGAAGTATTCCTGAGTATGTTAATTCAGATATTATTATGAATCGACCTGATTATTTAAAAGCAGAAAAAATGCTTGAAAAAGCAGGAATTGACGTAAAAGTTGCAAGGAAAGAATGTTTGCCGACCTTGAATTTAGGCGGAATGTATTTATTTAACGCAAAAGATATCGGAAGTCTTTTAACAACTTCTAACGCACTTTGGAGTTTAGGCGGCGGAATTATGCAGCCAATATTTATGGGTGGAAAAATAAAAGCTAATCTTAAATCTAAAAAGATTGCTTATGAAAAAAGTTTAAGAAATTACGAACAAGTTAACCTGACTTCTATGAAAGAAGTAAATGATTCACTTGTTTCAATCAATATGGACAAAGAAAAACTTTCTCGTCAGAAAAAGATACAGGAATTGGAACAAAAAGATTTCGAACTTTCAAAACTCAAATTCAAAGAAGGCGTAATTGCAAAACTTGATTTGAACCAGAGAGAAGAAAATCTTTTAAGTGTAAACAAAATGGTTTATGCAAGTGAGTTTGACTGCATGGTAGATTATATAAGCTATTATAAAGCTGCTGCTGCACAGATTTAATTACCAATATATTTCAAAATACCATCTGCAATGCCCTGTGCTGCATTTTTTGCAAACGAATCGGATTTATACATAACAGAATCCAATGGATTTGTCATATAAGCAGTTTCAACAAGAATTCCCACATAATCAGTCGGTCTGATTACCGCAAAACTTGCGGTTCTGACTCCGTCATTTCGAGTCCCAACAGTTGAATTAACAGATTCTAGCACCGATTTTGCAAGCTGTTTGGAATTCGGATTATAATAATATACACTTGTTCCGCGGTTTTTGTGAATATCCATTTTTATATCAGGAATCGAGTTCAGATGAACACTTACAAAAATATTTGTACAATTATCACGTGCAGTCTTTACCCTATCCTCAAGAGAAACGTTAGCGTCGCATTCCCTTGTCATAACTACATTTATACCAAGAGAGGTTAAAATTTCTTTCAGCTCGACAGCTATTTGAAGATTAATATCTTTTTCTTTATCTCCCAAACATCCAACAGCGCCTTTTTCTGACCCGCCATGACCGGCATCAACCGTTACTGTAATATTTTCAGGTAAATGATTTAATTTGAATGTATATTTTCCCCTGCATAAATCAGTTGTATAAAAATATTTCTCGGGCTTTTTGATATTAACCGTATAAACAGAGTTATCTGAAACAAAAGGGTTATAAATCTTAAAGATTATTTCTCTATCATTTTCTTCCGTTGTATAAGGTAAATTTCCTGTAAACTCGATTGTATGAATTGAAGCATTTTTAAAGGTTTCACTATTCATTCCGACAAATTCAGGTCTAAAAGTATCGCAATCAGCTTCTTCAACTGCTGTTTTCATTATCCAGCCATATTTACCTTTAGCAAGTTTAACCCGATAAAACTCGCCCTGTTGACCATCCAATATCAATACTGTATCTTTAAACAAATGTGAAATTCTATTCATGCCATAATCAATTGGTGTACTTCTAAGCGGAGTATTATCTTTTTTAACAACATAGTTTTTAGGTTCAAGTTCTTCAAATTCAGGTTTTACAACAGTAACCGAAGCATTTTTATAAACCTTATAAATTTGGGTATTAAAATTAGATTTAACAACAATACGATTTTCACCTTCTTTTAATTTAACTGAATGTGCAAAAGCACCATTTGTAGCAACATAAATTTTTTCATCATTAATTGTTATAACTTCTGTATTTTTAGCTTTGCCTACAAAAAATGCGTAATTTGTATTAACAATAGATTTCTTTTCCCTCGGCAAAACCAAATCATAAGCAAAAACCTGACTAATCCCTGTTAACAAAAAGGTAAAAAATAAAACTAAAATTTCTCTCATAAATTTTATTGTACCACCATCCCTATTCATGGTAAACTAATCCTATGAGCGAGAATTACGTACCATTATATAGAAAATACCGTCCGCAGACACTTGAAACACTTGTCGGGCAAGAACATGTCAAAAAGGCTCTTACTAGCGCTATTGAACTGGGCAAGATTTCGCACGCATATTTATTTACAGGCCCACGCGGTACAGGTAAAACATCTACAGCGAGAATTCTTGCGAAATCGTTAAACTGCAAAAACGGCCCAACAACTAATCCTTGTGGAGAATGTGAAAGCTGTAAAGATATTACAAACTCTATTCCAATCGACGTAATTGAAATAGACGCTGCAAGTAACAGAAAAGTTGAAGACGCTCAAAGCATTTTAGAAAAAGTTCAATATGTTCCTGTTAACGGCAAATACAAGATTTATATAATAGACGAAGTTCACATGCTTACTAACCACGCATTCAATGCGTTGTTAAAAACATTGGAAGAACCGCCTGAAAATGTTATTTTTATCTTAGCAACCACTGAAGTCCACAAAGTTCTTGATACAATTAAAAGCCGCTGCCAAAGATTTGATTTCAGAAGAATCACAACTGATGATATTAAAAACCATCTAAGATTCATCTCTGATAAAGAAAAAATTAATATATCAGATGACGCACTGTTTGCAATAGCTAAAAACTCTGCAGGCGGAATGAGAGACAGTATTTCACTTTTAGACCAATTGAGTTTACTCGGAACAACAAAAGAAATTACTGTAGATGACGTTAACTCAGTTTTAGGAAGAATTTCTTTTGATATTTTATCTAAGATTACAGAACAAATTATTGCATCAAATCATGCCGGTGCAATAGAAGTTCTTAACGAAGTCTATTCATCAGGTAACGAACCGTTGCAAATTCTTACAAACTTATCTGAATATTTCAAGAATTTATTAATCGTCAAAACTTGTTCAAAAGATTTATTACCTGAGCTTACAGGTCTGAACGAACCTCAAATAAAAGAAATTCTCGGACAAAAAGAGAAACTTGAAGTTCAACAAATTGTATTTTTACTTGAAAGAATTTCTTATTATATTAAAGAAATCAAACAGGCTACAAATCAACATTTATGGTTAGAAATCGGCATAATCGATTTAGCCAATATGGCAGAAAATTCAACTCTTTTGGATTTGCAAAACAGAGTCAAAGCTCTTGAAGGCGGTGCAGTTCCGACACAAATGCCAACACCTGTAGTTACCCGCCCTGCACCGATTCAGCCTGCAGCACCGGCTCCCGCGCCAAAAGCAGAAGCTCCAAAACCACAAGAAAAAACTATTGCACCGCAAGAAACATTCACACCGCCTCCGATGTCTAAAAAACCGGACGGAAATGATATCGTATCTTTATGGCAATGTTTGCTTGCTAATATCAAAAGCCCTGCAACCCAAGCTTTATTAAAGCTTGCAAACCCTGTTCAGATTTCAACAGACGGAGTTATTATAACATTCAAAAACGAAAGACTTGTTGCACAGGTTAATGACACAAACAAAAAACAGCAAATTATTGATGCTGCAAATGCAATGTTTAACTCATCAAGCGTACCTGTAACAATCAGAATGGCTCAAAGTGGTGATACAAAAATTGAAATAAAACCGCAAGCACAGCCGGTACAAGTTCAAACACCTACACCTGCGCCTGCACCCGCTCCAGCGCCACAATCTAAGCCAACAGAAGAGACTCAGAATAAACCGCAAGAGCCCAGAATAGAAACCGACCAGGAAAAAATGGTTCTTGACCTTTTTGACGGAAAGTATGTTGAATAGAATTACTTATTCTTAACTGTAATATTTTTTCTATCGTCAGTGTATTCAATATTGATTTCTTTTTTGGAATTATATCTTTTAATTCTTACAATATTTCCATCCGCATCAAAAATACAATCTACCATTTCAAACCCTTTTACAGACGAATCCTTACCTTCGATATATCGAGCAGGTTTAAGCGTTTTATTATTTCTGTAAAGTGTTTGAAAAGCCTGACCTTTACCTGAAAATTCCGTAATATTATTAACTATTCCATCCTCTGCCAACTGCATTAGAGTATATTTTCTATTTATTTTTTCATCAAATATTGTAATATTTGTTTTTGAACTGCTTGATGGGCGCAAGTTAGGTTCAATTTTTGTTCTAAGCCTTCCACTTATTCTATCGTGTTCAAGGATTCTGATAACACAGCTTGCATCATCAGGCGAAATATAATAATCTCGCACCAAATCACTATCATACTCGCGGATTAAAAGCATTGTGCCATCAGGTTTATAATAAGCATCACCGTTAATTTCGTTTACATTGAAATTATAAACCGGCATTCTTAACGGAGCCATATTATTTAAAATTCTAACCACTTCAAGAAGTTCTGCCATATCTTCGTCATAAGTATTTCTTGGCAAAGATTGAGTATAATTACTTAAGGCCTTCTCGGAATTACCCGCAAGGCTGCCTAAAGGATTCGAAGATCCTATATCATTTGTTTGTTGGTTAAGACCTATACCTGGATGAACTCTAAGTTCTGAAAAATCTGTCATATAAATTCCTTATGGTTTATATTTCCAGCAAATTATTTGAATATTATTATAAAACATTTTTTTCAAACTTTTTGCTAGTTACCTCTGATTATTGAGATAATTCTTTACATTTGTTGACAATGAAATATTTTGAAGCATCATATTATATCGTTTCAAATCCCCGATATTAGCGGCTTCCTGCAGCAAATCACGATTTGTTGTAATCTGCATTCTTTCTTGTTCGGAATCTGAACCTCCATTCTTACTATCTATTTTTCTAATCACTGAATCAATATCTGTAGAAGTAGATATTGAATGCTTAGCTGCAATTGCTTGCACGGAAGCTCCTGCGGGAAGTCTGTACAGCCACTGGATTGAATGTTTGTCATTTGCTGATAATGCAGAGTTTCCGTACTGATGCGGAGTATACATAATATCTTCTTTATAAGGACTGTGACCTAAGCCCAATGCATGCCCGATTTCGTGCAAAATAGTATGATAAACCTCAATATCACTATCGTACTGTTTATGAATACGTCCATCTGTTAAACCAATGGAAACATCTGCCATATACAAACGCCCATCAGGCAAGCTATCGAATTTACAGTATCCTAAAGCTTGTCTGTCCACTCTCTTCCAATCAACGTTTATATTTGACTCCATTAAAACATTGGTTACTTTAAAGTTAATTTTACCGCCACTGGCAGCTGACCACACAGAAAAAGCGTCCATAACCATTTTTCTATACTTAAAATCTTCACCCTGCTTAGAGTAAAATTTCATTGGAGCAATATAAACGACAAGAGGGTTTGTCGACCATCTGACTATGCTGCCGTTTTTCACACTTCCATTAAGATAAGTACGCATAAATATACTATATCATTTTTAGCAGATTGTGTAAACCTTTCTATAGTAAAGCCCCACACCGATTATAGTCAAAATAATATTTGGCATAAAGGCAGAAAGCACCGGTATCAATGTTCCGGCCTCTCCAAAAGAGATGGAAAGCGCACGAATTAAGTAATATGCAAAAATAATTAAGATACTAAATAAGAATCCTCTGTTATAGCGAACCCTTGGAGGTGTAATTGCAAGAGGAACACCTATTAACACCAGAACAACCGTTGTAATTGGAAGAGCCAGTTTATCATATAACCCGATTTTTAATTCAGGTTTGCCTTCTTTTGCAATATATTTCATCAGAGCAACAAAGTTTCTCTCATCAGCCTGATTTTTTTCAATCTCTTTTGATAAATCCATACCGAACATTATTGTTGAATCATTGAAAAGAGTTGTATCTAAAGTTTTTCCGTTATCTGTAACAGTATAAATAGCACCCTTTTGGAACTTCCATCCCGCAGGAGATGTCAAACCTTCTCTTGCTTGCAGAATCTGTATTGTTCCTTCTTTTGAAGAATCTAAAACAGTTATATTATGTAAAACACCGTCTGTACAATCACCGACATAGAAAAGTCTTTTAAGCACTCCGCCGTCTTTTACCTCTTTGAAAGTAAAATTTTGTTTACCTTCAGGAATATGCTTTTGCCCGAAAGCCTTAAGTGCAACATTCGTTGACCACTCTGTTGCAATCGGCACAACTGTTTCGTTAACAAAGAAACTAATAAACATCATTACAAGTGCAAAACAAAAAATCGGTTTTGCTATTCTATTCAAGCCGATACCGCAAGCTCTCATAACAGTGATTTCTGAGCTCAAACTCAAACCGTTAAGAGTCATAACAGTTGCAAGCAAAACTCCCATCGGAATTGTCATTACAAAAACAGCAGGAAGATGGAGAATAATAATCATAAACGCAAAATTAAACGGAATACCGTATTTTGAAATCTGTTTAATCAGAGTTATAAAAGTATCAGATGCAAAAATAATAGAAGTAAATACAAGCACTCCCATTATAAACATCGTAATAACCTGCTTTAAGATATATTTATCCAAAAGCTTCATCTCGTTATATTTCGTTTTAAAATAACTAATTAATCTTCCCACCAGATTATTATATCACAGTAAAAATTTATTTAATAATATCCTGAACAGTCTGACTTTCTTTTTTTGCATTTTCATATCGTTTGCGCGTAAAGAAATTTGTCATGCCGGCAACGAAAAAGCCCATTACTCCAATAGAGAATAAGTACGGAAGTCCCGAAATAGCAATTTTTTGCTTGGCAAGAGAGGTGTATTCCTTGTCAAAACTTGTATTTTTTTCTTTTGCAAGTTTTCTTGCAAGCCCTTCCAACTCGTCAAATTTAGGAACAGATAAATCTTTTCCGATTAAATCCTTGCACTTACCTGCCTTTTGAAGCAGTTTTTTGAATCCGCGCTCAACCAGCTCGCTGCCTGTAATTACATACAAAGCTACAAGCGGAAATCTTGTTGCGGTTTCTTTTAAGTTTTCTTTTCCTCTATCGGAAGAAGCACCGAAATATCCTGCACCACCGACTAAAACACAGGTTGTTAATTGACCTTTACTCAAAACTAATTTTCCGTTTTGGCTGTTAAAATCCATTGAACAGTATTTATTAAAGAAGTTTTTTGCCTTTGGCTTGTTCTTAAACAAAGTCGAGCCGGGAGCAACAACAAACTCAGAAATCTTTTGCAAAGCTTGTGAGTTTTTACCCCTTGTTGCCAATAATCCTGCCAGTCCTAAACACCCTGCATATAAACCTGCAGCAAGCCCTATGTGTTTTTTTGCACTCCTTTCCACCTTTTGTTGATGAGCTTTGTCTTCTTCTTTATGCTCAAGTGATGCAATATTTTTAAAATCACTCTTCTTAAAAACTTTCAATGTCATCAAATTTTTAATATAGTTCAAAGAAAATTCTGTTAAAGGAATCGCCATCGCAGTCAAAGCAATCGCTGCTTTTACAGGTAATAATTCCTTATTATTTTTATTGTTTTTTTCTAAAAGCTCAACACCTGTTGTCGCAACTTCTTTTTTTAAATTCTCCGGTAATTTTTTAGAAAAAATAGTTCTTGCAACCTTCTGTCCCAAAAGAGCAGGCACAAAATAAATCAAAGTCTCTTCTGATATTTCAAGAAAAGCATTTTCAGCCATATCTTCTTTACTTCTCGAAAATACCATTTTCGGAACCAAACAGGTTGAAACATCCTGTACAAAACGGGATGTTGAAAGCCCCGCCGCCTGTTCCTGATGTCGTACAAATTTTGCAGCAGGACGAATGGTTCTTGGTAAGTTATTAATAATATTGTTGTTACTTGATGACATGATTCATATCCTTAAAACTTGTGAAACTTCAAAATTGACTGATTTAAAGGTTTTGTAAAGAAATTTTACACAAGCTTCATAAGCGCACAAAACCTTTATCAGGTTAAGACCGCCTAAAGATTAAATAACCAATAAAAATTCAGGCAGCCAAACTAGCTGCGCCACCACTGATTATTTAATTTTGAATAATTATATTTCATTTGTTCCCTATATATATCGATTCAAGGTCAAAATTAGTATAACTCGATTGAATTCTTTTGTCAATTGGGCTATGATTGGGATATGTTACCAAAAGAATACAGATTGAAAAAGAAAAACGCATTTAACGCTACTTATAAAACCGGAGTTGTATTCCACAAAGGCGGAATAACAGTGTTTTGCGGCAAAAAAAAGACTGCTGAATTTCCAACGCGAGTTGGTTTTGTTGTGAGCAAAAAAATCCACAAACGCGCTGTTAAAAGAAACCGAATAAGACGATTAATGAGAGAATCTTTAAGGCTTTATATAAAAGAAAATGAGTTTTCACCTAAATATATGTCACTTGTTTTTACAGGCTCAACTCGACTTTTAGGACAAAATTTTAATGAAGTTAACAGCTCAATGCTAAAACTTTTGGAGATGATAAATAAATGATTGACGGGATTATAACTCCTGCTATACGTGATATTGACTATCTTGCACCTTGCGCACCTTATCCTGCAATACCCTCAGGAGTGACAATTCACGAGAATTCGATTTATCGTTTTTCAATTCCAACAGATGAACAGCCGACATTAACAATTGTTGACTATATTCCCGACTATAACGGAAACTTTATTAAACCGGGATATTACGAATTAGCTCTATCTGATGACAGAGAATTTTTGTATTTGATTGAATCAAAGGATTTAATTGCGGTCATTCCTGTATTTAAAATTGCAGAAAACGAAGAAGAAGCTGAAAAAGCCCGCAAAAAAGAAGAAAAACACAGACCGACAAGACAAGAAAAGTTTCAAAAAATTATTGATATAAAATACGCAAAAACAGGCACCACCGTTCCTAAAAAAGATTATGTACACTTGGAAGCCTCAATTGATTATATAAAAGAAGGCGGATACTATCTGATTCGATATGAAAAAGGGTTCATAAGAGCGTGGGGCGCGATTAAAATTAAGCAGTAACTTTTATTTCATATACATTAATATCCATAATCATTTCAACAAGTTTTTGCTGCAGCTTATGAGCATATTCCAATGTCGTGTATTCATCGACATAATCATTTACCTCGCAAGCGTCCTTTGTAACAGAAATAAATCCGCTGACATCGATTGCAAGCTTTTCGATTTCTTCTAATTGTTGTTTGTAATGTATCATAAATACCTCTTTGTGCTATATATATTTGTCTCTAAGTTCAATATGTCATGTTGAATATATTTTGTCAATTAACTAATATATTAGATATTATGAACAATAAAGAAGATAAACTAAGCAAAAAAATTGGCATAAAAATAAAATTGGAGAGAACCAAAAGAGGTTTATCTCAAGAGCAACTTGCTGAGTTAGCAGATATCAGCAGAAATTATATGGGTGCAATTGAACGCGGAACAAGTTCGCCAACAATTGATATGCTTAACCAAATCGCACAAGCATTAGAAATCGAGCTTGTAGAACTAATCAATGTAAGCAAGGTTGATTTGTAACACTTTATCTATGTTACAATAAAAAAGAGGTTTATATGGTTTTAGAAAATAAGCTTGGTATAACTGAATCCGCAGAACTTGCAAGAGAAGAAGAAAGAATTAGTAAGAAAAAAGCTTTAGAGCTTTTTGAAAAAGGTTTGCTTGATTCGTTTGAAGCCGGTATGTTTGATTCTTTATCTAAAATTCACAAATATCTTTTTGACGAAATTTATCCGTTTGCAGGGGAAATTAGAAATGTTAACATTGCAAAAGGTAATTTTAGATTTGCACCTGTTATGTATTTAAAACAGGCATTAGAACATATTGACAAAATGCCTCAATCTACTTATGAAGAAATTATTGAAAAATACGTAGAAATGAATGTTGCCCATCCTTTCAGGGAGGGTAACGGACGCAGTACAAGAATTTGGCTTGATGTAATCCTAAAAAAAGAACTTGGCAAAGTAGTGGACTGGTCTAAAGTTGATAAAGAGGATTACCTTCTTGCAATGGAGCGCAGTCCTATCAAAAATATTGAAATTAGAGAACTTTTAAAACAAGCACTGACTTCTGATATAAACAATAGAGAAGTTTATATGAAGGGAATAGATGCAAGTTACAGTTATGAAGGGTATTTTGTTTATAAAATAACAGAATTAATATAACTTTATAATTATGTACAAAACCCCTTTTATATGCTATGATAAAATCATAGTAGTAGATAAAATTTTTGAGGATATATGCGATAGCAGAGCTTATTAAATAAAATTAATAGTTTCCGGGTAGGTTATATGTACCCGGGTGTCGTGTATATATAAAAAAATAGAAAAGGAAAAGGTGCTAGATGAATAGTGCATTATTGACCGTTGCCATAATAGTATCGGTAATTCTTGCTGCTGTTATTGCTGTGCAGAGAGTTAAGTATAAAAACCTTGTTCAGCAGACTGAGCAAAGTATGAAAGATCTTGCGGAGAAGGAATCCATTTTACAAAAAGAAGCTATGATTAAAGCGAAAGAAGCTTTACAAAAAGACAGAGAAGAGCTTAACAACGACGAAAGAGAACGCAGAAGAGAATTCGCTCAAATCGAAAGCAAATTATCAAAACGTGAAGACCAGCTTGAAGACAAAATCCAAGAACTTACTGACAAAGAAGTTCAATTAGATAAAATGAAAGACCAGTTAATCGAAAAAGAAGATTTATTGGACGAAATTATGGGTAAGACAACTGCTGAATTAGAAAGAATTTCAGGTATGTCTACAGAAGAAGCTAAACGCACTTTAATGGAACAGTTAAAAAGCGATTTAGCACAGGAACAAATGCAGTTAATCAGAGAAAACGAAGCAAAAATCAGAGAAACTGCTTTAGAAAAATCAAAAGAAATTCTTACTACAACAATGCAGAGATGCATGATGGAACAGGTTGTAGAATCAACTGTTTCAGTGGTTTCACTTCCAAATGATGAAATGAAAGGTCGTATTATCGGTCGTGAAGGTCGTAATATTCGTGCACTTGAAACTTTAACAGGTGTTGACTTAATCATTGATGATACTCCGGAAGCTGTTGTGTTATCAAGTTTTGACCCCGTAAGACGCGAAATTGCAAAACTTGCATTAGAAAAGCTTATCGTAGACGGACGTATTCACCCTGTCAGAATTGAAGAAATGGTAGAAAAAGCTCAGGAAGAAATCGATAAAAAGATTTGGTCCG
>CAMTNN010000015.1 GCA_947073895.1 uncultured cyanobacterium | reverse complement strand
TAAGTTAATATTACCACAAAAACATTGAAATAACTCTTTTGTTTTGTTACGATATTAGCGAGGAGAGTATCGTGAAAAGAATTTTAGTAACAGGAGGCGCCGGATTTATCGGGTCTCATTTATGTAAGCGACTTGTTGATGAAGGTAATTATGTTATCTGTTTAGACAGCCTTTTTACAGGGTCTTTAGAAAATATTAAAAATTTAATGGACAAACCTAATTTTAAATTTCTTGAGCAAGATATAGAGGATGAAATAGATTTTGAAGTTAATCAGATTTATAACCTTGCTTGCCCTGCAAGTCCGCCACACTATCAGTTTAATCCCGTTAAAACGGTTAGAACTTCTGTGGTCGGTATTGCTAATATGCTCGATTTAGCAAAAAAATATAATGCGACAATTTTGCAGGCTTCAACAAGTGAGGTTTATGGAGACCCACTTGAGCACCCGCAAAGAGAAACATATTGGGGAAATGTTAACCCAATTGGAATCAGAAGTTGTTATGATGAAGGTAAACGCTGTGCTGAAACTCTTATGATGGATTATCATAGGCAATACGGTGCTGATATTAAAATTATAAGAATATTTAATACTTATGGGCCTAATATGCATCCGAATGACGGACGTGTCGTTTCAAATTTTATTGTTCAAGCTTTAAAAGGTGAAGACATTACTATCTACGGAAAAGGTTCGCAAACTCGTTCTTTTTGCTATGTTTCGGATTTGGTTGAAGGTATGATTAGAATGATGAATTCTAAAGAGTTTACAGGGCCTGTAAACTTAGGAAATCCTAACGAAAGAACAATTTTGAATTTGGCAGAGCTTATAATTAATAAAATCGGCTCCGATTCAAACTTGGTTTACAAACCGCTTCCAAATGATGACCCTGTTAAGCGTAAACCTGATATCTCTCTTGCTAAAGAAAAACTTAATTGGCAACCTACTGTTTCAATTGAAGAAGGTTTGGAATTGACCATAGAATATTTTAAAAATAAGCTTGCAAGAGGTGTTTAGTTGCAGTTAGCAGGTGTTATAATTCTGGCATTGGTTTTGAGGCTTATTAATCTTGATAAGCCGGAAGGACTCTGGAATGATGAATATGTCAGCTGGTTTGTTGCTTCGACGCCTTTTGCTAAAGGATTTTGGCAGGAAGTTTTAAAACAGTGTCACATGCCACTGTACTATTTGTATTTAAAACCGTTTTCAAATTGCAGTGATTTTGTACTAAGACTTACATCGGTATTGCCGTCTGTTTTGGCTGTTCCAGTTATGTATTTAACAGGTAAGGAATATTCAAAAAAAACAGCTCTTCAAATGGCGCTGGTAACTGCTGTTTTGTCTTTCTTGATTTATTATGCACAAGAAGTACGATTTTATTCGCTTTTATTTTTGTTTTCTTCATTAATGCTCTTTTTTACAGTAAGAATTAAGAATTGCAAAAAAGGTCTATTAGGTTATGTGATATCTGCAATGCTTGTTTTATTGACTCATGTGCTTGGTATTATATATGTCTGTTTTAATACTCTTTATTTAAAAAAGAAATCTAAATATGTTATACCGGCTTTTATTTTTGTAGCTATATTGCTTTTCCCGATTGGGATAAATATTTTAAGAATGCTTCCTTCTTCGCAGTGGTGGAGTGTATTTTCTTTAAATAATATTTTATTTCTGTTTAGTGATTTTTATTCACCTATCCTTACTAATAATGTTAATGTTCCGCAAGTGTTTTTCTATAATAAAGATTTTTTGTGGATGTTGTTAATTTTAGTCCCGACTTTAATAGGTCTATATGGTTTTATTCGAGGTTCTTTAAAAGAGCGGGGGCTTTTTTGTATTTGTATTGCGGTAATAATAACTATGTCTGCCCTTGCTTTAAGCGGTAAAGTGGTTTTTATTACAAAGTATTTGATTGAAATTCTACCTATAATGATTCTTTTATTTGTATTAGGTATGCAGAATAAATATGGAAACTTACTGTATTCTATTTTTATAATATTTCATTTGTTTGCAGTGTTTACGCCTTATTACACTGCTAAAATTTACCGAAGCGAGGGGCATAAACTGGTTTGTGATGTAATAAATAAGCAAAACCCGAATAAAATTGTTTTTACTTATTATGATAAAAGCAGATTTGAACGATATTTAGAAATAAATGTTCCATCATACTGGATAGATAAAACTATGAGATTTGTTTACCTCGATAATCCTTCTAAAATTTTAGAAGATGTAAAAATTGGAGAACGAGTGTCTGTAGTATTTTTAGATAGTGTAAGTTTTATTCCTGAAAATTTAATTGAGGAGTCTAAAACTAGAAACCTTCCTGAGATGTTCATAACATTTTCTGTAATAAAGCATTCTTTGCTTAAAGCTATAAATGACAACTATAGAGATTATTCAGTTGATAAGAATGGAAGCTGGACTGTTGTTACAGCGACTCGCTTTAAATAACTTTACAATTTGACTTTTACCCACTTGACACTTATTTTTGTTTGAATTAAGATAAAGACCTAATCGCAGACAGTTAGTATCCTTAATGTTAGGATTTAAACCAGCAGGGCTAGCCGAGATTACACCAGAGTTAAATATAAATAGCTTAGATACATGTGTAAGGTTTTGCGGTTAAGAAAGATTGCAAAATCTTTTTAGTATGAAATTAGGTCGAAATTTTATAAAAGATATATAGAAAAAAGGAGCAAAAAATGTCAACAAAAGCTTTTAAACAAGACAAAGTTTCTCTTATTAAAGAGAAGGTTGATAAAGCACAAGTTGCTATTGTTACCGAATACAAAGGATATTCAGTAGAAGAGATTACTAACCTTCGTAGAGCACTTCAAAAAGAAGACGGCGACTATATGGTTACAAAAAACACTCTTGCAAAACTTGCAGTTAAGGATACACCTTACGAAGTTTTGGCTGAAACCTTCAAAGGACCTATCGCTATTGCGTTTGGTTTTGGTGATCAGGTAGCACCTGCAAAGGCTTTATCTAAATTTATCAAAGATACCAAAAAAGGCGAAATTATCGCTGCTGCTATGGACGGACGTCTTATGTCAGCTGCTGAAGCTAAAGCGCTTGCAACTCTTCCTTCAAAAGAAGAAATCTACGCAAAAATGCTTGGCTGCGTAAACTCACCTGCTACAGGTATCGTTGGTGGTATCAATGGCGTTATGGCAGCACTTACAAGAGCTGTTGCAGCTGTTAGAGACCAAAAATCTGCATAGTGCAGTAAATTAAATAAGTAATACTACAACAAAAATAATAAAAAGGAGAAAATCATGAGTGTAGAAGCAATTTTAGAATCAATTGAAAAATTAACTTTATTAGAAGCTGCTGAATTAGTAAAAGCTATGGAAGAAAAATTCGGCGTTTCTGCTGCTGCTCCTGTAGCTGTTGCTGCAGTTGCTGCTGCTCCAGCTGAAGCTGCTGCTGATGAAGCATCTGAAGTTAACGTAATCTTAGCATCAGTTCCTGCTGATAAGAAAATCGCAGTTCTTAAAGAAGTAAGAGCTATCACTGGCTTAGGCTTAAAAGAAGCTAAAGATTTAGTTGATGGTGCTCCAAAAGCAGTTAAAGAAGGCGTTAAAAAAGAAGACGCTGAAGCAATCAAGAAACAACTTGAAGCTGCTGGTGCTGTTATTGAAATCAAATAGTTTGACATTTATTTGTTTTAATAAAAACGGGTTGAAATTTTCTCAACCCGTTTTTTTAATGTAAACTTTTGTGTTATAACTCTTTCAATCTGTATTCAAAGGTTATATAATATAAATATATGTATATCGTCAAGAATCTGAAGGACTATGATTTGTCCCTCAAGCAGCGTATTTTTGCTGGCTATATTAAGGATAATGTGGATTCGTTTGCATGCTTTGAAAAAGTGACAAACCGCTCTGCTATGCGAAAATATTTTGCACCAACTAACGAATATGAGATATACACTACGGCAATAGCTGACCCTGCATTACTTGCTAAAAGAGCCATAGCCGGTTAGATAGTTCGATTCGATTGAAGTTTTAACTCTTGACTCATGACTGTTTTTTAGGTACTATTATTTACTGAACAAGGGGCGGATGCTGCTGGCCTTGGGGATAATTAATATTGGAGAGGGAATGAGAAAAAATATATTTATAATCGTTGCTATTATCTTGTTGCTTATATCCGGGCGTATGTTTATATCGCATCAGGATAAGATGAAGAGTATGAATGCTCGTGCAGGCAGAATGACGCCGTCTGTTACAGTAGCAGAAGTTGATACAAGAAATGTTACCAGACAATTTGGAGCTAATGCTCGTGTCATGGCTAAATATAGAGTTGATGTTCTTGCACGTATCAGCGGTTATTTAACTAAAAGCTACTTTAAAGAGGGTGATTATGTAAAAGCAGGACAGGTTTTATTCGAAATTGAACCAGAACAATATCAATATGCTGCTACACAAGCTAAGGCAAACATGGATAATGCTCGTTCAATGTCAGATTATTATCAAAAACAACTTGCAAGGTATGAAGAACTTGTAAAACAGGATTATGTTGCTCGTTCTGAATATGATAATGCTTTAGCACAATATGATGCGTATTCCGCTCAAATGGACAGTGCAGAAAGTGCTTATCGTGATGCTCAAAGAAATTTGGGGTATACAAAAGTTAAATCTCCTGTTGATGGCAGAGTTGGTTTAATTTCTGTTACTGTTGGTAACTTTGTAAACTCAACAATTGGAGCGCTTACAACGATTAACAGTGCTGATCCAATGTATGTTGTGTTTAATATTAATTCTAAAGACTACGCAGAACTTGTAAGAATTGATGGAGCTAAGGCTGAACGTGATGTAGAGTTTTACTTTAGCACAGGTCAAAAATATGAACATAAAGGTATTCAAGATTTTCATGATAACAAAATTGATGAGACAACAGGTACAATTACTTTAAGAGCAACTTTCCCTAATCCGGATGATAAGCTGCTCCAAGGTGAATTTGGACGTGCAATAATTTATTCTAAGTCAAAAGATGATTTACCTATTGTGCCTCAAAGTGCTACATTGGAAAATCAGGAAGGTTTATATGTTTATGTTCTTGATGAACAAAACTTGCCTAAAATGGTTTATATCAAAACAATGGGACAAACTGAGGATAATATGTGGATAGTATCCGAAGGTGTAAATAAAGGGGATAGAATACTTACAAGCGGTATTCAAAAAGTTATTCCTGGTAAAAAAGTAAATATAGTGGATGCTATTCCGCAGGAAAAAACAGAACAAAAGAAAAAGAGTATATTTGAAAAATTATTGGGTAGAAAATAATGGCAGGTAATTTATTTATAAAACGACCAAAATTTGCAATAGTAATTTCTCTTGCAATTATGTTAGCAGGGTTAATTTCTTTAACTACTTTACCGTTAGAAGAATATCCTTCTATTACGCCGCCGCAGGTTATTGTTACTGCAACATATACAGGGGCTAGTGCAGATGTTATTGAATCTACAATTGCAGCTCCGGTTGAGCTTCAATTGAATGGTATTGAAGACATGTTGTACATGGAATCTGAATCTAAAAACGGTTCTTATGAATTAACAATATATTTTAACGTCGGTGCAGATCCTGATATGGCATTGGTTAACGTGCAGAACCGATTACAGCTTGTTCAGCCTCGTTTACCTGAGGAAGTTCGGCGTTACGGGTTAACGGTTCAAAAGAGTACAGGCGGTGCGGGTGTTTTATATATGGCACTTGCTTCACCTAATGGTACTTATGATTCGTTATTCCTTGCAAACTACGCTACATTGTATCTAAAAGATGAACTTGCACGTACTAAGGGCTGTGGTCGTGTACAAATTTTTGGTGCGGGCGATTATTCTATGAGAATATGGCTTAAACCTGATAAAATGGCGAGTTTAGGTGTTTCTTCATCAGATATTAGTGCAGCTATAAGTACTCAAAATACTCAGGCTCCGGCTGGAAGTATCGGTGTTGAACCTTTCAATACTCCTCAGATGATGAAGTTTACATTGAGAACTAAGGGTCGTTTAAAGGATGTTGAAGAATTTGAAAATATTATTGTCAAATCTAACATAAATGGTTCTAATATAAGATTAAAAGATGTTGCCAGAGTTGAGCTTGGCGCAGAGAACTATGCTTCAACGGTTAGGGTTGGTGAAGCTAATGTTGCGATTATTGCGATTGCACAGTTGCCGGACGCCAATACTATTGACCTTGTTAATCGTATAGAAAAGAAAATGGAAACAATGAGTAAAAAGTTTCCTAATGATATAAAATATGAAGTTCAATATGATACAACAGAATTTGTACGTGAGTCAATTAAAGAAGTAATCAGCGCAATTCTTTTAGCAATTGTTCTAGTTAGTGCTGTAACTTACTTATTTTTAGGTACAGCAAGAGCTGCGTTTATTCCTTTCTGTGCAATTCCTGTTTCGTTGATTGGTGTATTTATCTTTATGGCATTAATGGGATTTTCTATTAACTTGTTAATTCTGTTTGGTTTAGTATTGGCAGTAGGCTTGGTTGTAGACGATGCTATTGTTGTACTTGAAAATACACAACGACATATTCAAGATGGAAAAACTCCTCGAGAAGCTACTGAGATTACAATGGAAGAAGTTTTTGGTGCAGTTGTAGCAACTTCTCTTGTATTGATGGCAGTATTTGTGCCGGTATCATTTATGTCAGGTATTACTGGACAAATGTACAGACAGTTCGCGGTTTGTATTGCAACTTCAATCGGTTTGTCTACTGTAGTTGCTTTAACTCTTTCACCTGCATTATGTTCAATGATTCTTAAATCGGGTGAGGAAAAAGCTGATTTTGAATTTATTCAAAAATTCGATAATTGGTTTAACAGTGTAAGAACTAAATATTTAGAAGTAGTAGAATACTTTGTTAGAGCGCCTAAAAAAACTCTGCTTACTTTAGTAGGTATAATTGCGTCTGTAGTTGTAATGTTTATGATAACACCAAAAGGATTCTTGCCTGATGAGGATAGAGGTGCCTTATTTGCAATGGTTCAGCTGCAGGACGGTGCAACACTTACCAGAACTGCAGATTTGGTTCTTAGAATGTCTCGTGAAATGGCTGATATTCCCGGGGTGTATTCTGTTATGCAAATTAACGGTATGAACGGTGAAAATACAGCATTTTTAATTTTAAAACTTGAACCGTGGTCAGCAAGAAAATCATCAAAGCTTTCGATAAAAAATATTGCCGCTCAGGCAAATGCTATTGCGGCTAAATATCCTGAAGCATCTGCTTATGTTACTCAACCCCCGGCTATTAGTGGTATGGGTATGTACGGCGGTTTTGAATATCAGTTGCTTGATAAAGGTGATAGAACTTTTGATGAATTCTTTGAACAAGCACAAAAATTTATGCGAGAAGCTTCGACTTCTGATAAGATTGCAGGTTTTACTCCTTTGCAGCCTGCAGCATTACCTCAAGTTGTTGTAAATATAGAAGAAGATAAGGCTTTAGCTCAAGGTGTTTCTATTTCAGAAATTTATTCGACTCTTGCTTCTCAGTTTGGTGCAATGTATATAAACGACTTTAACAAATATGGCCGTGTTTATCGTGTATTTATGCAAGCTGATGCTCCATATCGTGAAAAATTAAGCGATATGAATAAAGTCTATGTTAAAAATAATTATGGCAGAATGGTGCCATTAAGCGCGGTTATATCAACTAAAGACATGGTTGGGCCTTATCAGATGAAGCGTTTCAATATGTATTCAGCAATTACTTTGAACGGTTCTCCGGCAAGCGGAGTAAGTTCAGGTGCTGCAATGGATGCTATGGCTAAGATTTCGGATGAAGTTTTACCAAAAGATATGGATTACGCTTGGTCTGGTACGTCACTTCAAGAACAGCAGTCCTCTGGTCAAATTGGTCCGATTTTGGCTATGGCTTTAACTTTTGTTTATTTGTTCCTTGTGGCACTTTATGAAAGTTGGACGTTGCCGATTGCTGTATTGTTAATTTCTCCTGTAGCTTTAGCAGGGGCATTGTTCTTCCAGTATGTTTGGGGGTTATCTCTTGACGTTTATGCTCAGGTTGGTTTGGTTATGTTGATAGGTTTATCTACTAAGCAGGCTATTTTGATTGTAGAGTTTGCAAAAGATGCTATGGATAAAGAAGGAATGCATTATATTCAAGCTGCGATGCAGGCTGCATTACTTCGTTTCAGAGCGGTTATGATGACAAACATTGCCTTTATTTTAGGTTTGTTGCCGCTGGTATTTGCAAAAGGTGCAGGTGCAGGAAGCAGAAACTCAATCGGGGTGTCTGTATTTGGTGGTATGATGGCGGTTGCTTTCTTTGGAAGTATCCTTGTTCCGGCATTCTTTGTAATGATTAATGTAATGAAAGAAAAATCTTCAGAATATATTCAGAAGAGGTTTAGAAAATGAAGAAATTTTTAGTATTTTTAATAATGTTATCTTTGACTCAAGTCTCAGCTAATGCGGCATTTTGGAATAAAGATGTTCAATTGGGTAATGAAATTAAAAAAGAAGAGTATCCAGAAAGTTTAGATGTTGAACCAAAAGGAGAGCCTCAAGAGAGTAAAACTCTTATTGTGGGCGGAGTTGAAGAAGTAGTTGATATTTCATTAGAGGAATGTTTAAGGTTGGCATTAGGAAATAATCCAAGAATACAAGCTGCAATGCAGGATGTGTTCGCTTCGGATGCCCGAATTAAACAGGCATGGTCGTCTTATTTTCCTCAAATAAGCTGGCAGACAGGATATTCCAGAATTAAACAACTTCAGTTGTCAGATGTTTTCGGTGAAAATTTGGTATTCAATTATTTTATCCTTGGTCAGGTTTCTGCAAGTCAGATGCTTTATGACTTTGGGGTTACACAAAATCAGGTAACAATAAGAAAATTGGATAATCAAGGCTATAAAGTTTCATTAACCGGAACAGTTAATGATGTTGTTTGTGAAGTAAAAAAAGCATATTATGCTTTCCAGTATGCTTTGGAAGCTAAAAAAGTTGCAGAAGAAATGGTTGCACGTTATGAAGCTTTTTATAATCAAGCAAAAGCTTTTTATACAGCAGGAACATCGCCAAAGGTAGATGTAACGATTGCAGAAGTCAATTTAAGTAATGCAAAATTAATGCTTATTCAAGCAGAAAATTCTGTAGATATTGCTATGGCTAAGCTAAATAATACGATGGGGTTACCGTATACTAATAAGTATGCAATTTCTGATAACTTAAGATACACTCCTTGTGATGTTACTTTGAGTGAAGCAATTGATATTGCAAGAGAATCTCGTCCTGACTATCAATTGGCGGATATTAGAGTAGAAGAAGCGAGACAAAACGTAAAGCTTGTTAAAAAGTCATACTTTCCTACAATAACAGCAGAAGGTCAGTATCAAATCGGTGGTGCTACTTTTGTTTCTAATTACGGTTACAATTTTGGCGGTTATTTGAACTTCCCTACAATTAATGGTATGCTGATTCGAAATGAAATTAAAGAAGCACAAGCTCTTTATGCCAGAGAACAAGCAACTGCAATGAACACTAAAAATGATATTTATTTTCAGATTCAGCAAGCTTATTATTCTATGATAGAAAGAAAAAATTCAATTCCGGTTTCGTTTTTGGGATTAAAACAGGCTAAAGAAAACTATGAATTATCTTATGGCAGATATAAAGTTGGAGTTGGCAATCCTGTAGAATTAAAAGAGGCTCAAGTGCAGTATCAAGATGCTATGCTTCGATATTATAATTCTTTATATCAATTTAACTCTGCAAAAGCTGAATTGGAGAAGTTTATCGGTAAAAATCTTGTCGATGGTGAAGTTGAATTGGATTTGAGCGATAAAAAATCAAAGAAAAAAAAGAAAAAGTCATAGATTTATATGATTGTCACAAGTTATAAAATATTATATAATTTGGACAAATAGGAGAAAAAGAGCATGTTACCAATCATAACAGAAGAGATTTCATCAGAGATTTTTGGAGAAGTTTTTCAAGATGTTCAGGCTTGGAGAAAAAATATGGTTAACTACCTTAAGGAAGAAAATCCTGAAGTAAATACTGCAATCTTAGAAGTTGCTAAGTATGATGAAGGTATTGACTTAAAGGCTGTTGCTCTTGGTGCATACTTGTCTTACAGATTAATTGAAGTTGCCGCAGAAAATGACGGCGGTTTAACTATTGATGATTAGTTGTTTTTATTCTATCTGCAAGAAACGTTGATATGAATGGGATTAGTATGTAATAGATTCCTCCGATGAGAAGTATTGGTTTTGCTATTTTAATTCCTTCAAGGTATTTATCTAGCTTAGGGTCGTTTATGTTGGCTTTTTTAAATTTGTCAATGAATTTTTGAGTTGGTTTTTCTGTTAATTTGTCAGCAGTGTATCCTGTTATGATACTTAATCCTGTTGAAATTGCGCTATTATAACATAGCGGATTTTTCCTTTCTTCTTGGATTTTTGGACTTTTTTTTGTTTGGTAAATAAAAGTTCCGGTCGTTAGTGTGTCTGTAGCAGCAATAATATGCATTGGAAAGTTTGAATCTTTGTGTTTTTTGGCAAATTCCTGATACTTTTTGTTGTTAAGTATTTTTTCTATAATATTTGTATTTTTGCCTTTGAAAGTAAGTCCTTTATTATCTTTCGGATAAATTTGGTTCATTACTACAGGAACGCTTGCGGCTGTTAAGATAGCTTTTGGTATTGCTGCGGCTAAGCCTAAACCCAGTTTGAACATTTGTGTTGCAAGGATGTAGGCTTTTGATTTTGATAAGCTTTCAGCTCCGTCTTTTAAATTTTCAGCAGTTTCTTTAGTAAGATTTTTATCAATTCCTTTCATTTTTTTTGCTAAAGGTTTTGATAGAGCAAACATAAGCGCATAGCCTGTGAATGTGGATGCCAGAGATTTTGCAAATGCAAGTTTTTTATTTTCCTTATCTGTTTTTGGAGTAAGCATAATGGCTGCTGGTCGTGCAGTTAAAGACAATGTCAGCGTTGTTGTTGCAGCAAAAAGTGCACCGTTATCGGCAGCAAATTCTAGCCCTTTTTTAAAGACACTGTTGTTATATATTCCTCCGAATGAGATATCCCTGTTTTTTGTTTTTACTTTCATCTTTGTTTATTAGATAACATAAATATGATTAAGATTAAAGGATGGAAACTTTCTGAGATAATTTTTTTGAGCTTTGTAATTTTGTTTATAATTACGCATGCAATAATCCGTCATGACAGTGTAGTTGCTGTTGTATCTGCTATTTGTGGAATTACATATACTTTTATTGCCGGAAAAGGTAATCCTATTTGTTATTTATTTGGGGTTACAGGTTCGGGGTTTTATTCTTATCTATCTTTTCAAAATATGCTATGGGGTAATCTCTTGTTGTATTTGGGATATTATATCCCGATGCAAATCCTAGGATTTTTTCAATGGAATAAAAATCTAAAAGATGGTCAAAAAGAAATTGTAAAAAGGTATTTGCCTAAAAAAGAATTGTTTGTATTAATTATTTTGACCGTTGTATTTACTACAATATTGGCATTTGTTTTGTATTATTTAAAGGATGCTCATCCTATTTTAGACAGTATTACGACAATTGGTTCTATAGGCGGAATGTATTTGACAGTAAGGCGCGCAATTGAACAATGGATTTTTTGGATGATAGTTAATTCATTATCACTTATTATGTGGATATGTGTTGCCTTAAATGGAGCAAGAGTTTTTTCTACTGTTATTATGTGGGCTGTTTATTTGTTCCTTGCTTTTTATTTTTATTTTGCATGGCGAAAAGAAATTAGAAGCAGCAAAAAATATTAATTAGTTGTTTGTTGGTTTTTCTTAAGAATAATTAATAAAACTCCAAAAATTATCAAAATAACACCGGATATAATTTTTAACGTAATTTGCTCATGGAATACTACCACTCCGAAAAATAATGCTGTCAAAGGCTCAAAAGATCCTAAAATTGCTGTTTTTGTTGAACCTATTAATTTTATTGCAATACCCAATGTTTCAAGTGAGAGAATTGTTGGTATTATTGCCAGGCAAATTGCTAAAATCCATAAAAATGGAGTGTTGAGTATTTGTAGTTCTGTGCAAAATTTTAAATTAAATATATAAACCAAAAGTCCAAACAGCATGACATAGAAGGTTAAAATATCAGCTTTGAGGTGTTTTATGGAGGGTATATTTTTTACCCCGACAATATAAATTGCATAGCTTAATGATGATAGTAAAACTAATAGTATTCCTTTAAAATTTAATGCTACACTTGTATCGCCTTTATGTAACAGAGAAATTCCGATTATACAAAGAGTTAAAGAAAAAATAACTGTTTTGGTAATTTTTTCTTTAAAGAAAATCCCCATGATTATTGCAACAAATATAGGATAACTAAATAAAATTGTGCATGCGATTCCTGCATCTATAAAATTAAAAGCAACAAATAACAGCAAGGATGAAACAGAAAATAATGTTCCCATTATAAATAACGGTAGAATTGCATTTTTATGAATTGCAAATGATTTTTTTGTAACAAATTTAATCCAAAGTGCATAAATGAAAAGAGCGAGAGCATATCTGTAAAATAGTACAGAATTTGCTCCAATTCCAGCTGAATACATAGGAAGAGTAAATAAAGGATTTGTCCCATAGCATGCTGCAGCAATAGAGCCGAAAATTAAGCCTTTCTTGTTTTTGTTGTGAATAGTTTTCATAATAAAATTATAATATAAAAAAGACACCGTATACGGTGTCTTTTTTAAAATCTGGGCCGCAGTGGACTCGAACCACCGACCTCACCCTTATCAGGGGTGCGCTCTAACCACCTGAGCTAGCAGCCCTTGTTAGAATCTCTTGCCAGTTTATCGGCTAGCGGGATTACTCCCAACAAAATCTAATTTATCATGGACAAATTTTAAAAGCAAGTGTTTCTTTTTATGATATGATAAATTTGTATTCAAAAGGAGTAGAGATGAATTTAACAGTAATAGGAACCGGATATGTTGGGCTTGTAGCAGGAGCATGCCTTGCGGATATGGGAAACAATGTTATTTGTGTCGATAATGACCATGATAAGCTTAATAAGTTAAGAAACGGTATTATACCTATCTATGAACCAGGGTTAGAAGAACTTGTTAAATCAAACATGCAAGAGAGTAGGCTTACTTTTTCTGATAATTTAGATGACGCTGTAAAAAAATCTCAAGTTTGTTTTATTGCTGTTGGAACTCCACAAGATAAAAACGGTGCAGCAGATTTAAGTGGAGTATTTAAAGTTGCGGAACAAATAGCAAAATCAATGAATGATTATAAAGTTATTGTTGATAAGTCAACAGTGCCGGTAGGAACAGCTCAAAAAGTCGCAAAAATTGTAAAATCTAATACAAGTTATCCTTTTGATGTGGTTTCTAATCCGGAATTTTTAAAACAAGGTAATGCTGTTGATGATTTCTTGTCTCCGGATAGAGTTATTATCGGTTCGGATTCTGAAAAGGCAACCAGATTAATGCAAGAAATCTATGCTCCTTTTTTAAGAACTGCTAACAGAATTATTTTAATGGATGTAAAATCTGCTGAAATGACAAAATATGCTGCAAATTCTTTCCTTGCAGCAAAGATTTCGTTTATGAATGAAATAGCTAACCTTTGTGAAAAAGTTGGTGCAGATGCTGAACTTGTTAGAGTTGGCATGGCAACAGATACAAGAATTGGTAACAGATTTTTATTCCCGGGTGTAGGTTATGGCGGAAGCTGTTTTCCGAAAGATATTGAGGCTTTAATTAATACAGGTAATGAGTTTAATTGTGATATGTCTTTGCTTAAATCTGTTAATAAAATTAATAAAAATCAGCGTGAAATGTTTGTAAAGAAGATTACGGATTATTTTGGGAACGATTTAAGCGGGAAAAAAATTGCCGTTTGGGGCTTGGCTTTTAAACCAAAAACTAATGATATGAGAGAAGCACCAGCTATAACAATTATTAATGACCTTTTAAAATGCGGGGCTGAAATTTGTGCTTATGATCCGAAAGCGATGGAAACGTCTAAAGAGTTGTATTTGAAAGATTCAATATCTTATGCGAAGAATTCTTATGAAGCTTTGGAGAATGTAGACGCCATGCTTTTATTGACGGAATGGAACGAATTCAGACGTCCTGATTTTGATAAGATGAAAATGTTAATGAAAAACCCTTTAATCTTTGACGGACGGAATCAATATGATCCAATTCGACTTAAAGAAAAAGGGTTTAAATACTTTTGTATCGGACGTAGCTAAACATGCTTTTCGATATTAGTAATAATTGAACTTTTTGGCATAAGTCCAACTAAACGTTCAACTGGTTCTCCATTTTTAAAAATCATTAGAGTTGGAAGTCCGCTCACTTGATATTTTTTAGCCATTTCTAAGTTATCATCGGTATTAATTTTTGCAAACTTAACTTTTGATGATAATTCTTGTTCAACTTCTTCTAAGATTGGACCTAGTTTTCTGCAAGGTCCGCACCAGTTTGCAAAAAAGTCAACTACGATAACTCCGTTGTGTGAAATAACTTCATTATCAAAATTTCCCGAATTAATCTCTAAAACCATATTTATCTCCTTCTTGTGTAACTATATTACCATATCTTTTATGTTTATGCTATCATATTGTATGAGGAGTAAAAAGGGTAATCAGACTTAACCCCGGAGAATAAAAAATGCCGAGAAAAAAAGAAATAGAAATTGTACTGGATACAGAAACTACAGGTTTGGATTATACAAGGGAGAGAATTATCGAATTTGCAGCCGTTAGATTAGAAAACGGCAAGATTAAAGACGAGTTTCAAACTCTAATTAATCCACAGCAGCACATTAGAAAGTCTTCAATGGCTGTTCACGGTATTACGGAAGAAATGGTAGCGGATGCTCCAACAGAAGCAGAGGCTCTTCCTAAAATCTTAGAATTTATAGGTGAATATCCAATTGTGGCACATAACGCTATTTTTGACTTTTCTTTTCTTAATGAAGCTAAAAAACGAGTATACGGTGAAACATTAAAAAACCCGCATATTGATACTCAGATTATGTTTAAAGAAATTGCTCCTGATTTGGATTCACATGGTTTGGAAGCTTTGACTAACAGATTCAAAGTTGAATTAAATAACCACCATAGAGCTATGGCTGATACTATGGGGTTAGCATTAGCGTATCCAAAACTTAAAAAATTGTATTTGCAACGCTTGGATTGGCAGAAAAAACAACTTGAGAATGTTGATTATTTGTTCGACAGATATTTAAGAATTCAACAGAGTATCGCAACTATGCAAGCCGAATTACAGGATTTAAAATCTGTATTTAAACTGCATTTTGAACTTGGCGGTGCTCCATTAGAAGCTGAAACCGGCGAAATGATGATTTATCAATCAAAGCACTCATTCGGTTATGAGTTTAATGATGTAAAAGAAGTCTTGGAAAATGTAGGTGCTTTGGAAAAGGCTGTTAAACTTAATAATGGTTTTATAGATAGATTATGCAACGGCTTAAGTTTATCTGAAGAGTATAAGCAAATTATTAAAGATGCTCGTCAGGAATTAACAGAAACAAGAAATATTCAGGTTATCAAACCATGCAAATAGAACTTGTAGTTGATATAGAAAAGATGTCAAATCTGGGGTATGGTATTGCTCGTGATAACGGATATGTTATTTTTGTGGAAGGAGCTTGCCCCG